>JAPCJV010000001.1 GCA_027886785.1 Nitrososphaerota archaeon
ATGAACTCAAACCAGTGTCTCAACTTCGGCTATTCCGGAGGTTTTTACATCGGGGACCACTCTGCACAATTGCTGATTCCTTCAATCGTGCCCGGAACAAAGTATGTGCTGCGCATAGTTGCATCCAACGACGCACAGGTGAGACTCATATGCACCCTAACTTCTACTTCACCAAGCTGTGTGGTCAGTCACGATACTGACGGCGGATCAGAATAACCACGGGAATCTTCCAATAGTGGATCGAAAATACAGATTCGTGAATCCTTTTGGCATATTAGATACATATCATCCGGATCAGTTGAGTGAAAAGAGTATCTATTGGCGTGCCCGCTGCGGGATTTCTCTTTATTGTAGTTGCCGCCCTAATACGGACGGGCAGGACAGATTTCACCCAATACCTGACTGTCCTTGCCTCTCGTTTCTGACAGTACGACATAATGAGCGCCTCCCTTGGGCAGCGCCAAATTGCTCCATCGAGCGGCAAAACTATCGCTGCTGAGTAGGCAGATCTCTGAAAAGATCCTACTCTCAATGGGATTGGTTACAACTTATTAATCGAGGTACGATCATGGATTTCATCTTGCCAACTAAAGATAGAAACAGATTATCAACAATTGAGAAGCTAGAAGACCAGGTCGCAGCGAAGGTAGTTTCTGAGTCCCTTCATTTGAAGAAGGGAGACTCGCTAACTGTAGAAACTTGGAATAATGGATTTCCTCTCGCAACTAAGGTGGTCCTCGAAGCCAGAAAACTCGGGGCCCATCCGATCATGATCTTTGAAGATGAAGACGCCTACGTGGAGGGAGTAAAGAATACCCCGAAGGATGCAATCGGAAAAATGGGAAAACACGAATATCAACTTCTGTCTGCGACGGACGCATACTTTTTCATTCCCAATGAAGTTCTTGAAGGCTACACCAAGAGGCTCACTGCGGCTGAGGTAGATCAGGCAACTACCTATGGTGATTCTTGGTATGAGGCGGCGGAGAAGGCGAAGCTCAGAGGAGCGAGGATGAGCTTTGGTTTTGCAGGGAAGGAATTGGCAAAGATTCTCGGGAAAAAACTGGACGAGGTGGTTGCACATCAATTGAAAGCAACGCTAGTAGATTTTAGCGGGCTTAAGAGTGCGGGCAAACAGCTAGAGTCGCAAATGATCCCCAACACCGTTGGCGTAATTGATTCAGGTGGAGCGGAGCTCGAATTTGAATTTGGGGATGGAGGAAGGGTCGAGGATGGAGTGGTGGATGAAGATGATGTCTCGGCCGGGAACAATATGTCGTACCTCCCGCCAGGTATGGTGGTGAAAAATATCAAGCGTGATTCCCTGAATGGAAAAGTGAAGCTCTCGGCCACTCTGTCGTGGCGAGGGATCCTGGACGACGCAGTACTCGAGTTTGAAGGGGGTCGATTGACAACTTGGAGTAGCAAGAACTCGAAGAAAATGTTGGATTCTCTGATCTCAGATCAACCGGAGAGTGAGAGAGAAGTCAGTTCGCTGATAATAGGACTGAACCCTGCGATACGCTATGGATATGGACAAGACCGCTTTGTGGAGGGGTCGATTGGACTCTCCGGGTTAGAATTCACCGGGATTTTGCGAAAGGGCACTCTCCGTGCCAACCAGAGTAAGTTGGTTGAAAAGGGAAAACTAGTTACAAAATATGATCGCAAGACAATCCTACTTCCTCGAGTTGAAAGAAAGGTCTCACCGTTACATGAAAAATTACATGATCGATTTAGATGGGGTCGTTTGCGAACATGTGGATAACTCCGCTCCGGACTTGATGATTACCGCCGAGGAGATTAAAGGAGCGAGAACATGGATTAACTCGCGCTATGATTCAGGAGCCACCATTTGCTTTTTCACGGCGCGTCTTGAAGAGCACAGGGCAATCACCGAGACCTGGCTTAATACCCATGGTTTCAAGTATCACAAAATCATTTTTGGAAAACCGCGCGGAGGCAATTATCACTACATTGATGATAAGCGTGTTCAGGCAACCACGTTCAACGGAAAGTTCTCTCCATTGATCAAGAAAAGCGTGGGAATAGAAGTTTTTGAATGATGGAGTCACTCCGTATACGACAGGATCGGAGAGGCTACAAGCTTTCAATATTATTTTGAAGTAAGCCCTGTCACGCACTTTCGACTTTTGGGAAGTGTGTCCTACTACTTGCATCGAAAATCGAATACAAAACTAAGTTACAAAATTCAATCCCTGACTCTCTTTGTCATGATTTCATGCAACAGTTTGGAATTCACCGATCTGAAAGAATATCGCTTTTTGGAATGCTTCTCTGGGATTTAAAACTCATCTTGCCCTAAGTGTGCACTTGGCTCAACGAGTGTTGCACATGCAAGTAAGAAAATTATCTGTCTTGACCATAATGGCGCTCTCACTTTTCCTCGTCTCGTCTGTTTTCGCTTCTGCATCGTATGCTTCAGGTACTCCTGTGTTTTCTACTCCGAAAAACCTGAGCAACGATTTCGGCAGCGCTATCTATCCCAATGTTCAGAACGTCGGGTCCCACGTGTACGTGGTCTGGACGGAAGGATCGGGAGGAATAATGTTTCGGTCGAGCCCCGATGGAGGCAGTACTTGGAGCCCTCTACTCACCTCGCCCGCGATGAAGCTGTCGAACAAGGGAGGGACTACTCAGTATCCGTTGATGTCCGTCAACGGCTCCAACGTCTATGTCGTGTGGTCACAGACGATCAACAAAGTCCTGCAAGTATTCGAAGCTACGAGCAACAACAGTGGTTCGAGTTTCGGTAAACCAGTGCAGCTTACCTTCGCCAATACTGCGGGAGGTTACATTACGCCCGTGATTGCCTCATGGGGCAGCAATATCTACGTCGCTTACGTCAACGCGAGCAACCAAGCATCGTACGTCACCTGCAGTACAAAAGCTGGGGTGAGCGGCTCTTGGTCTCCAGCGTTCCCTTTTTCCACCTTCCATGAACCGCAGCTCGCCGCGGTAAAAGGGAATGTTGTATACGCGATTGCCGATCGGCAATTCCAAGTTAGTTCCAATAATTGCGGAATCGGAGCCAAATCCGGCGACGTAAACTGGACGGACGTTACTCCGGCAGTGGGGATTCATGCTGAGCCTTGGCTTGCGGTGTCCGGATCTAATGTGTACGGAATATGGGAGACGAAGCACAATACCAGCAATGTAGAAATGATGAACTCGAATGACGGCGGAATTACCTGGACACCGGGGAGCAATCTATCGTCAACGCTGCCGGATGCCTGGAACCCTATGATCGGTTCTGTTAGATCTTCGGCCTGGGCTGCTATCCAGCAATATCCTGGTAGTTCAAAATCTCAGATTTTTATCTATACCACCACTAATGGGGGCACCACCTGGAGTTCTCCGACTTCTTTGAGCGGAAAGGGTCCTGCAGGAAGCTCAACTGGCTTCCCGTTCAACGTGGCCACTACCGATGGGCAGAATGTGTTCGTGGCATGGTCACAGCAAATTAGCTCAGGGTACTGGGTCCTGCGAGTAGGGTACAGTGGAGATGGAGGAACCGTGGACCTCTGCTCCGGGAATTAACGTGTCACAAAACGCAGTAGGACAAGCGGGAAATAGCAACGATGTGGCAACAGCGGAAATCTCTGCCAATGGTGTGCACTGCTACGCAGTGTGGCAGTATGTCAACGGGGCTTCTAACCAAATCTACTTCTCGTCTTCTTAAATTCAATTTCTTCCGACTGTGACCTCCGGGTAAAAGCTCGGGGAAGCTCACGGGATAGCGAATTCCCGAAAGGGTATAACTGACAGATGTTCGTCCTGATCGTGACTTGGCGTAGGCTCTTATTTTTTAGACAAAGCCTGCACTTACTTCAGACCAAGCGTATAGGGTCATGCTGAAGTGGAAGGGCGAGGCGGTACTTGTTCCAGAGAATCCGGAACGATGCTCCACGGCATTATTTCCGCTGAAAGATTGATCGAGTGTATATTCGGGTCCGGCGCCTATGGTTCCGACCCCTTCTAAGGCGAAAAAGCCCCCGCAGGCGATCACTAGAGCTCCGCTTCCGGGATTATAGGAAGCCACCCTCGAGGATGTCGAGGCACGTGCGTTGTCAATACCTTTGCTGAAACTATGGGGAGCGGTAGCTCCCGAGAGTTCGTAACCGAATAACGCGGCGGGCCCAGAATTATAGGATAAGTGAATCGCCTCAAAGCCAGTAGGTCCCACAGTACCGTACCACATTTGAGCGAGGGTATCAGTCATAGTTCTGGCTCGCACAATATTGTGGAACACAATGTTCAGATTGTTTACAAGGGTCCCGGTTGAAATCTGGATACTATTTCCGGAAACAATGCCGGCGCACAGAATGATAGTGTCTCCTCGTACGACAGGCTTCTGGAAAGTTAGACTAACGGAAGTATCAGATCCGCCCGCTGTATACCCACTCGTGAACTGAACGATCCTCGGCGATGGGGAAGCTGCGATCGCAGGCAATAAAGCAGTCGAGAGGCTTGCAACGACGAGGAGGGATAGTATTGAGACTGCAAAAATGGGTTTCATTTTGATAGTTTCAGAGAATCGATATATGGTAATAAATAAAATATCTCAAGTTTCGAGATACTAGGATTACGAAGATTTCTATTATCTATCGTCTCTGCTCTAATTTTTGCACTCCCTGTCGGGGGGATGCTTGCGAGATTTAGAGTTCATCGGAAAGTTTCCAAGGTCGGGAAATTTCCATCCGGGCAAACCACTCCCGATTGCAGAGTCGTCGGAACTTGAACTCAAGTTCCAGTAACCGACTCAAGCTGTCCCGGATTCTAATTGCGCGGGATCTGGTGCCACTTTTACGATGCTCAAATCATGCAGAATTTTTGATGTCCTGACCGAGTGGCTCAGAAGGCGGTCCAGGACTTTTTTCAAATTCTCGGGCAGAACCTCTTTCGCTTCATCGATATCGAATTTCAGGTATTCAATATCGAGGATGTTGGCTTGATGGATCTGGAGAGCTTCGCCGACCTTATCCGCTTCTGTTTTTGAAGACAACCAGACTTGTTCCGCCGCCGAATAAGTCTTAACAACCTTATGTTAGATTCTTAGGAACACTTATTTTCTGTCTTGAGTCGGCAACACTTTTTCATTAAGAAGCGGAGATGACTACGATAGATCCGGTCATCCAACTATGGTACACGCAATAATACTCGTAGGCGCCGGCAATGGAAAATGTGCACGTATAGGTCGTGCCCTGACCCATGTCCCCAGAATTAAAAGAGGCGTCAGTGGGAGCACTGGAGCTGCTTACGGTGTGATGCGCGGAATCATTATTCGTCCAAGTGACCGTGTTATTCTTGCCGATCACCAGAGTAAGCTTGTCGGAACTATAGCCTGGAGCGTTGGCTGAATTTGAAGCTCCGCTCAAAATTGAAATTTGAATCGCCGAACCGTTGGACTGACTCGAACAGGAAATGTTGCTCCCGTTCGACGCGGGAGGAGCGCCAGAGAAAAAGAGAAAATACACTGCGACAGCTGCAACAATGACAACCAAGACGAGTACTATCGCTATAACGCGACAGATTCCAATTTCTATGCGAGATCGAAGCAGCTGGGTCATAAAAGATTCCTTTTTCCGTAATGTTATGTCCGGAGACTTCTTGGAGGCTAATTGAGGAATTGTTAATTTTGTAGTGATAAGTTTTCGTTTGTTTGAAAAAAGGATTAATGATCTTGGACGCACCCGCCTAAAATCAACCGAATTATTCGTGATTATTTACCATAAGATAGCTCCGTAGATCTTAGAAGATGCCGTCCAGCACAACTTCTTCGTATCGATTTTTCAGCAGTCGGTCCACTATGTGGCTGCCGATAAAACCTGCTCCTCCAGTAACGAGCGCCTTCATCGTCTTGAAGCGCCTAATTTATGCTAATCTTCCTCTCGATCCGTCTAGCGAGCACCCGAACGGTCGCTATGCAAGACCTTGCGAGCCATGGACGATCCAGCAATTGTAGCGAGAAAATTTCTGCCATCGACAATCGAATTTGGTCGTTCCCCTGAGCATTCGCTTCATCCAAGACTGGGCCAAAGGTCTCGCCTAAGGGAGCAATTTCCAATGCAACTTCGTTGCATACTGATCTTTGAACGAAAAAAATCGATGTTTATGTCTTGGATCAATGTGGATTTTAGTATCCGCGGCGCCCCGACTTTTAGATTTGTACCAATTCAAACTTAAGCCTGATGCGAGGTACTCCCTCTCGACAAACCCTTCGTTACCGGTCATCTACCCAAACCTGAAGAAACTTCTGAAACTTGAGGGCAGGAGAAGAGCGGAGCAGCTGTGAAAAAAGTCAAAACTGACGTGGATCTTGAAAAATCCAAGAAAAAGATCTCAAAACGAGAAGCGCGCTCCTCCATTGCCAGATTCCAGAAGTTAATGGGAATCATATTTTCCCTCGCAGCTCTTGCTGGAATCTATTTGCTTTCTAACGATCCCTTTCTCTGGCTCGTAGCAGTTTCGCACGCCTATGGACTCATCTTCATAGTGAGTGTAGAAATATTCTTGGCAGTACTTTCTTTTCTCGCGATCAAACAAGTGTATATTGCGGGCATGGTCTGGGCAGTGTTAACAATCGCCCTTCAATTGGGCGACTTGCTGACTGGACCGCAGTTCAAAATGACGATCCCGTATTTTGCAACCTACCTCGTGGGACTGTGGCCCTGGGACACTATTCTGATTTCCCAGGTCGCAGTCATAATTGTGGGGAACCTCGGGAGAGCCTACTTGCAATACGCCGTAAAGACAGAAACCTACTTCGACATGGTGTCGAGAAAATCTCGGAGAGATTTTCTGCAGATAACGGGATTAATTGGAGGACTCGTTGCGATTGCCGCGGTTCTGGGAATCGTCGAAGCAGTGGCACCCACCCCAACACAGGCTTCTGTCACAACGACTTCTACGACCCCACTTACTGAGGTAGCTATTGGGAATGTGGGGCAACTGCAGGTCTTTTCACCGGTATACTTTGAATTTCCCGCAGGATATCCGAATGTTCTCTTCAAGAAAGATGACGGTTCCGTCATCGCCTTGAGCCTCCTATGCACTCATGTTTGCTGTCAGACCAATTTTGATTCGGCAAAGCGACAATTGATCTGTCCGTGCCACGGCGCCACCTATGATCCTGCAGGAAATGTAATCCGGGGTCCTGCACTTAGAGCTCTACCCACGGTCGAGCTCAGGATCGACACTTCCGGGAATATTTTTCCTAATCGAGTAAGCGGCCCGAGCCCATGCTCCCCTGATGCTGAAAGTCAATATTGAAAGGATTCAAAAAAGACCTAAGCGGGTTTATTTTTTGCAGCAGCTCAGATTGGCAAAGGCCTCGATTACGTCAGTGTGAGGATTAAGTCGAGATTCTCAAAGTGCAAACCCTTTCCGAAAGTTTGCTTAGAATTTAAGATGTAAAAAGACGAGCTTTTTTTGACAGACCTCCGATTTCAGCGATTATCTCGTTTGCTTTTCTTTAAAGTTTGGAGAACGGCTACTGCTCTCTTATTTCCTTCTTTTTACTTGACTCCAGTTTGCGTAGTTCTGTGGAAGGAAGCACATCGCGCAAGCCTTCATCTTCTACTACTTTTCGAGATGGGAGGTCCGCGTTTCCTCTTTTCTTTTGAGATCTTCTCGATCTATAGGGATCCTTTACTGACATCTCCTTTGGAGTTTCACCTCCAGGATTTAACAGCTATTTCTTGAGGCCTGTGCGAGCTGGAGGATTGGGGCGACGTATTCGATCTTAACCTTGGCGTGCCGTGCTGGCGAAACTCTTTACCTTACTGAATCCGCTTACATCGATTCCAAATTTTCTCGCTGCAGCTATTATCCGGCGGCGGACAGTTCCCGGATGGCAGAATCTTGACCCGACCTGGTCGAACCGCGCCATAGCGTTTTTACGTGAGTGGGATCGGTCAAAGGAAGTTTGCGATCCATGGAACAGGCATACTGGGTGGGTGGCAATCACTTCTTCTTTTGGTAGGATAGTTTTGCCATACTCGATCAGCTGTGGAATTTTCCAATATGTGTTTTGGAAAAATCTTTCTGAAAATTGTCCTAAAAGAATCGGAGTGCACCTGAAACCTTCCTGATCTAGAATTTGAAGAGCGCCTGAGTTAAGAATTCATGAGAAGGGAGACACTGGACTATGAGGTCAGAATAACGTCGGTCGTAGAGCCGCCTTCGACGTCGACCATTTCCGGATTAACACTTGAGGGTGGGCATAAATTAGTAGTGATTCCGGGAAAGTCGGAAGAGTTGAGCTGAGACGCGTTGCGTCCAACATCTAGACCAAGGTAGCTCAGACCAATTATGTCGGGTGTATGCAGGTTAGAGTTCTCTGTCCGCCATCGCTCGAAGGCAGAACTATGTTTGATTCGGAGATTTCTTGGCTAAAAGAGATGAAAGATCAGTTTACGGAGACTAACTAATCTTTCAGGGCGTTTGAAATCAACCAGGGGCGAGAAATCACTACACGACTATTCGCTCCGTCTCCGGCCCATTTTGATTCATCTCGGCCGGTTAGAACTTTCTGACCATGTATTATATGTTGTATCCGAAAATGGAGAATGAGACGTGTAGATCTCGTAACAGACTACTGAATTTCTAATTCAGTAGGGAATAACACAGAATTATCTATTTCATGAGCGGAGATAGAAGAGTTCACGCGGAAACAGATTAGTCTGAGCCGCCATCTTATACCTATGCCCATTTTTTTGGGAGGAGCTCTGGGATTTTTTATCCCAGAGAGACTCGTCCTTCAAAAATTTCTAACGAAACTCTTCTGAGATCGAAACCCTCCTGGATTTGTTGGATCCATTCTCTGAAGCGCCAATATACGCCTGCTGCAGGACGATTTCGCACACGTGCGGGAGTTCCGATCTTTCCCTTACATGGCACTTTTCTCTTAAAATGACGTATTCCCGGTCGTAAAATTCTTCTGCTGCGCCTTGAATCATTCCTGCTAATAAGTGGCAGCCGTCTTCCGGGATCTGATTGTTCCCATGGCAGAATACACATTCCTTCACATCCACTCTGATCCAAGATCCATTTTCTTCGTCAACGCGAACCATGAAGTGGCCCCATCCTGCTGCGGCCGCCATCTGACGTAAAACCGCGATCGAACTTACTTTTCCCTTTAGCTGCCTCGCGAAGGAAGCTCCATACGCCCTTCCAATTTTTCGGAGGATGACGAATCCACCGATCGAGAAAGTCCGGAGGAACTCCTTTTCGACATCCCGCCAGACTTCCGCACCCAAAAAGAATACCCTTGCGTCACTCAGTTTGTTTATGATGATTCCCCGAGTAGAGTCGAACTCGAAAAATTGCGTGACCGAAGAGGAATTCATCCCCATGATCCACGCACGTCCGGGAGGGAGGGCATTTAGCGCCGCTCCAAATTTTTCCTTCCGTCGAAGTGCAAAAGGTTTTTCGGTGCTTGTACTCATCTGTCTCTGGGGTTTATTCTGCCCGGTGAAATACTAATTTTTAGTTCCGAGAAAAATTAGTTGCGAGTAAATAGAATGTTCTAGATCACTTTTTTTCTCGGGTTTCTGGGAAAACGTTTCCAAGAAATTGGGGTTCCCCGCTTTCAGAAAAAAGAATTCTCAGTATGCGCATTCGAAAATCGAACCACCTTACTCACTAAATTCGTCATACCTCTTCAGGTGGAGTTCATCGCCCAACAGAGTCGAGAGAATTAATCCTGGGAAGGGTCGAACTTCTCTAGGATGTTGCGAAGTAGATTTGGGAGGTTGGTCCGTTAGTGTAGGTCCACGCAGCGAAGCAGTGTGCGCCGTTAGAGGACACTCCAAAAAGTGTCACGTCATTATAGGCGGCGGCTTGCCCTACGGCGTTATTGCTGATGTCGATCTGAGAGCTACTCCAGGTGGAACCGCTGTCCCCGCTGTACGACACATATGCGTTCCAAGTAGAGGACTGTGAGGAGATCTGCTGCCCCCACATTACGAACACGTTCACCCCATCTGAAGAATAAATGTGAGCAAAGGACGCCTTCAGCGCCGTTTTGCTCAACAAGTGCAACGCTCCCCAGGAAGGCGAAGAAGAATTTACACCGGTCGCAGATCTCACATACACTCCCTGATTTTTCAGATCGTGGAAGGTGAGAAAGGTGTTGTTGCCGTAAGCGCCGTTCTGCGGCTCCCAGCTCTGTATCAGAGGTTCTGTGAGATTCTGTTCAGGCCCCCAGGTCTTTCCGCCATCTATGCTCGTCACGCCCTGATCGTGATACCCAATTCCTGATGTGGTGCTGTTGGCTTCCCAGGTCACATAGACCTTGCTTCCATTAGCTGCGATCCAGGGCTCTCTACCGTAGTATACGGAAGTGTTGGTGTTAGGTGGGTCGTTATACACCTCGACTGCTACTGTCCAGTTTTTCCCGTTCGTATACGAGGCTGAGAAGTAGATTCCGTCGGAAGTCAGGTACGCATTACCCCCGGATGCAACTATTTCCGGCTCCCCGCCATTATCTGGGTTGATCACATCCTTCGCAGAACCCCAAGAACTTCCATTGTTCAAGGAGGAGGCGGCATAGACCGATCCCGGGGTAGTCGCATTTGCACCCGAGTACCAAGCAACGAAAACATGGCTCCCCTCCGCTCCAATGGCTGGAGTAATTTGTGGATGAGTGGAGTTGTGACTAATCTGAGTGGCGTTAAACGAGATTCCGTTGTTTATGCTGGCTGCAACAAAAATTTGTAGAACAAAAGTTCCGTTCGCTTGCCGCACACTCTGTGCCCAGGTAACGTATACTACGCCGCTGGGAACTCGCTGGAATTGAGTAAACATTACAGGGAATTGAGAAGTACCGCCCGCGGGGCTGATCACCAGACCGCGTTTTGTTAATGGAGGATTCCAAGTGACTCCTCCGTCAGGACTCATGCGGAATAATATTCCAGATTTCCCTTCAGACCAGGCAACGTAGACGTTCTGCCCGTGGTTGGATACGGTTGGATCTTTCGCGGAAGCGGAGTCGTTGCTCAGATTTTTTGCCGGAAGAAAGACAGGCGCACTTTTGAAGTGAGTCGTAGCAGAAGTTGAAAGAATCAAAGGATTGGCCAGAAGGAGCAGTCCAAAGATGAAAAAAGAAGTCAATGTCATTTTTCTCTTGTTAAAATTCTTGAAAACAGGACGGCTAAGCATAAAGAAATCTAGTACCACTGATCTAGATTTATTATCTATTTAACGTGAGAATCTCACAATTCGATATCATAGAATACAGATAGTATCGAAATAGGAGACCGCAGTCACACGCGGATCGTAACTTTCAGGACGCCCTTCGTGTGCAGAATCACTCCGCCGCACTTAGGGCAATAAGCTATGGAATTTTTCATGCCTTCATCAAAAATCGGGAACTCGAATTCGCAGACCCTATTGGAGCACTTGAAGACCAAAAGCCGAAGAACGTTTTGGTTTCGTCCAGTTTCAGCATCACCCTCAGGGGGATATGGCTCTACTTCATCTAACTTTGCAAGAATTTCTGTGAGCGCAGGCACTTTGCTCATTAGATCGTTTGTGGAAAAACGAGCTCTACCTGCATATTTATCATAGGTATATCGGACTCCGGTATAACGGATTCTGATAAGAGGCATTCTTCGCTGGGGTATCAGAGGCTAGCTTTTTCCTAGCAACGTCTGGATGGATTGTTTTCAAATGATACTCAAAGGAATATGGCGTGGCCCGACCTTTGTGGACAGGGAAGACGTAACTAATTAGTCGGCCCCCCTCCCGAGGTTCTAGACGAATGTCGGATGCGATTTCGTCTTACAGTAGGACGACCCACCAAAAACTTTACTTTGAAATGTTTACCTTTGGCTTTCTCGCCACCACCACGGTGGGAACTGGAGAAGCTTCTTTTTCTGATTTGTCTTCTAACGTCCAGGCGCTATCTAGCTGCAGGATCCCCTCGCTCATTCCCATGAGCAGCCACAGCCTGCCATCCTTTCTCTCATAAGGATGGAGAACTGCGGTGTAATACTGGTACCCCCTGCCCCACGAGAAAAACGCAACCAGTGCGATCTGTTTTTCGAGGAGGTGCCGGGCGAGCTGTGTCACCCGGTCCATCGACTCTCGCACTTTTTTGTCCGGATCCGGCGCGAGCATGTATACCTCCTTGAAGGTATACTCTGGTACTCGCTCCAAAGAGACAAACGCGTCCTCAGATACCTCGATATCCGTGGTGCGATCGAAGGGCTCGATCGTTTCTTCCTCCTGCTTGTCTACCGCTTGGAAGGGGGGTACTTCTGTCCACCTGCCATTGATTTCGAGATCCTCCTTGAGAAAAAATCGCCTCTCGCTTTTTGCGAAAACCAGTGAATTGTTGTCGAAGCGAACTGTATCCTTCACGTCTTCAAACGGAATTTCATTCACGTCAAGGCGTTCCCCGTTCGGTCCGAAATGGTACGAATAAAGCTTGGAAACTTCTTTGGAGACGACTTCCTTTCCCGATTGATTGTCGACCTTCACAAACTCAACAGGTTTTTGATCTCCGTGAATCTTTGCCGCCCTAAGATGATATTGCATGGATCCAAGACCGAGGGTGGGGACGTTCAGACTAAGCACCCCGCGCCAAGAAGCTCTGGAGACCGGTTTTACCTGAGCTTTCAGTACCTCTTCGAACACGTCCGATTGCAATGGAAAACTGTTGACTTTACCCGATTTGGATAATTAAATGCGGCCGAGTAGCTTTTCGTTGATTTCATTGTAAGAGTCAACAAGAGTTAACAATATCGAAGAAGGCCAAGTTTAGAATTGTAGACAGATCCCACATAATCCTAAATTGGTTTCATTTCACAAGAGTAGTTTTAGGAAATGAATTCTTCATGCTTAGGAACTTCAAAAGTTGGGAAATGGTTCTTCTTTATTTTTGATCGATTTTTCCCAGCGAAATAATTCTACTAATTTAGGCACTGAAACAATACTTTCCGATCGTGTCAAATGATTATCTTCTTGAGAAAAGGATACGCACTGAGAGATTACTCCCTCGTCCCATTCGATGTCAACGCTCGGTTTGTAAAATGCTCTCTTCGCGACAATAGACGAGATAGATCCAAGAAAAATGTCCAGCCGACCGTTTTGTTCGGAAACAAAGGACAATTTGGATTTCGAAAGTACCAAGACCCCGCGCAAATTGTCGTTTCTTCCAGGGAGACGACAAGTAATATGGAAAAAACGGGTCTCAAAAATAATCTCGGTTCCAACAAGTGCTTTTTCGGTTTCGGCGATGGAGTCCACAGAACTCTAAGATCTCTCTACACAATATAGGACTAGCGAGTGATCTCAAAATTTGAAATCCAAGCTTCGATATGGAGACCTTCGATACGACCGGAAACGGGCTTTTAGAACATGCGACAAGAAAGACTGAAACTGACGAATCCCGAACTATGTTGCTCTAATTTTCTGTAATTTATCTGCTCGGAAATTAATTTCTGAATGAAGATAATATTTTTGAGAAATTGCCCGGTACCCATCGGTAGCATCCCCTCAAAAGCTGGTCTAGGGGCAAGCCCTTTGTAGGAATTTTACAGCTTCGATTCTAAGCTACGAGTCGCAATTCTGAAAGCCAAACGACTCAGGCAGGCTATGAGATCGTAGTTGGAGGACCTACTTTGACGGAAGTGGGTTGAATCCCAACGATAAACATCGGGTCGCTTAGGTTTGTTTACAACAGACCTCGTCCAGGAAGGACCTCGATCCATTTTGCCGCTATCGTTTCCTCACGCTCAGATGCCAGCTGAAACCATTCTTGCCAAATTTTATCTCGAGAATCGCTATGTGGTGGCATCGAGCATTAAGGCTAAACTACCCACACGCCAGTCAAGCGCAACCTCACCACTCTCTTTTGAAAGTGCTCTTCACAGTCGCTGAAAAGGGTCCTCGCCGGTTCGGGATTAGTGTAACCTAGCTTCTGGCAGGTCTTGCAAAACAGTGGATCATAAGCTGAAACGGACTCGCTTACTGCATCCAGAGCCGACCTTTGAATTTGGTGCATAGATTTCGTGTACTGATTGCACACCCTGGTTATTTAGACCTGTATTCAAAGCTTCGAGATATCGGGTTCTGCTATGTCGATGAATGAGACGAATTTATTGTAAAAGAGCTCAGAATCTTTGTAGAAATTAAGTATCAAAGTACACTTCAATTCGAATACACCATGAAGTTGCGCTTGATGTTCTTTCCAAGCCTGTCCAAAATTCGATCGAACAGATTTCACTGAACAAACACCGCAGAGAAGGCAAACAAAAATTAGGACAGAGCTCTCACTTTTTGCAATGTCGGAGTTTTTCACACTCAACTTTGATTGTTTTCCAATTTCTTCCGATCTAATGCAAATCGAAGCCGACCGGAGAAAGATTTCGAAACGTTAACCATATAGACAGAGGTTAGCATACGAGGCGGTCGGAAACGGATTACTGATTCACAGGATAGTAGATTGAATAGTGCCCATCCCCAAGGAGTTTAGCGTTTTTGGAGAAGATTACGGAACTTCCGAGTACAAGTTTGGCGTAGCCACGCTAGGTAACACTCCCGACGCGACGGACAACAGAGGCTATTTTCCGGACTCCAGAAGCGCTCTTCTTACTGTCTCATCAAAGTCGGGAAGATCGAGGACTGACAACAGGAATGCCCCGCTCTTAATTGTGGGGCCGAATGTTTCGCAATTCGTGGAGGCGCGCCGCGACCTCGCCGAAAGAATGGTCTATCCCATGAGAAACGGGGTGATCGATAACGACGACGAGCGCGCTTGGACAGTAGTCAAAGAAATAACACGGTATGGATTGCTCAGGCATGCCCCTGAAAAATCAAGGGCCCCTGATTTTGAGGGATTCAAATGCGTCGCGGCCCTGTCTGCTTCTGCTCCCCACTTCATGTACGACCGAATGATGCAGATTCACACAGATATCAACAAAGAAGAAGGGAGGCGTCTCATAAAGGCGGTTTCCATTATTCCTCAGCCCCTGGCAGTAGCCATATCACAGAAGAGACTCGCATGCACTGTCTTGGAGGGGGGGCACGGGAATACTCAGGTGGCACCGATCAGTAGCGGTGTGATTTTCAGCGCGCTCATATCGTTGAACCGCGGGGGAAGCGAATGCGATATGATCGCGGCCGAGATTCTGAAGGACGCTGGGTACTCGGACTTGGCAAGGGAGCCCAAGCTGGTCAAGGTTTTCAAAGAGTCAGTAGGTGTAGTACCAAGAAAGCTCGAAAAAGTGCTCGAAATGAAACAGTCCAAAGCCTTCGAAACTGTTTTCAAAATTCCCAATACGAAAATCTCTATTGATCTCGGCAAAGTAGGGTGGCAGCGATTTTTGATCGGGGAGTACTTTTTCAATCCCGCTCACGAAGTATTTGCTTCCTACTACAAGAGGGGTTTTCCAAAGCCTGCGGACGCTTACAGCGAAGGAAAGCCGGTCCTCGGTACTGCGGATCTTGGGGATGTAATCATTCAATCCGTGCAAAAGTGCAGCTTTGAAATTCAACCTTCTCTCTATCAGAACATTATCTTGTCCGGAGGAAACTTTGCCTGGGGAGTTCCGCAGTCGCTTTCGAACTACGCAGTAGATTCCTCCACCAAGATCAAGGAAATGCTGAAGGACAAAGGAATCACTAATTCGACGGTGGAGATTACACGTAATCCAGTCTACAATGTGTGGCAGGGATGCATTGCCTACGGTTTGTATATCCCGGACGATTACCAATGGGATTGGGAATCGAGAGAAGGCTGGTTGCAGATCGAACCTCAAGATACCGAAGAGATCAGTGCAGATCTTTAGCTCGAAATGATCGCGGGATCTTAACGGTCTGGCGGACTCTAATTCATCGAGCAGTCCTGGGGCACGACTAGAATCACGCCAGACAAGGAAACGGGGTCCAATGCAGTAGTCAGGAAGGAGGGGCCTACTTCTAGTATAGCGGAAAGTGCTCGCGAGGCGCGGGAATTAAACGCTGCGAAAAGAAGAAAGAAAATCAACGCCGTTTTGATGAGCCTCTTCCTCGTCAGCCTATTTGACTTCCTGTACGTGCTTACGTCTTCTTGGGTTGCGGGGAGGGAAGCCGCAGCAGGGGGTATCCCTCTCGTGTATTTCACAGGAGCAATCACGACCGTATCGTTTTTCCTGTACCGTCTCCTAGATTACAGGGCAAAGAATGAAAATTCCGGGAATATACAGGGGATGTTTTTCAGCCTCTTTGATCTCATCGCGTATTTTTGTGTGATCGCCCTCGCTGCATGGGGATTGATCTTTCCGCTGCTAAAGCCTATTCCCCAAAATTATCAGTTGTACCTGTTTTATCAAAGAGGACTGACGCTTAATCTCTACGTTGTACTCATCATTTGCGCTAGCATCATTATTTTTCGAGTCGCTCTGCAGCTTCTTATAGTGAGACCAAACGTTGCTGCAGCTAAGAATCTCACTCCAAAAATGGTTCCAGTCGTACCTCTACTTGCGCCGACGGTTGTCAACGCTGTCGACAAAAAAACTGCTGAGATGCTGGAAACGATCACCAAAGAACTTTCGATTCTTCGCGCCCAGGTCAATTCCTTGACTAGAAATGCCGAGTATTCCTACGCCACCCGATCTGCGGGAACGATCCGGGGGAGCAGAAACGCTGCGCCTGCCCCTTCACGAGCGCCAGGTAAAGCAGTGCAGGTTCAGAATCCTCAAAGACCCTCTCCGCCCCTTCCAGATTCTGGAAGTATAGTTGAGCCTCCAAAGGCGAATGTGGAAAAAGTGCCCTCGATTGAACCCTCGGTTTCAAACTCGGTTTATGAGATTCCAGACGCAGCAAGAGATAACCCCTGGGCAGAGATTCTTGCGAGTCGTAGCCAGCCTACAAAGCCCCCACAAAAGGCGCAGACCTCCGCCTCTCTCCCGGCTAATCGGGCAATCACGCCCGCAAGTCGAAAAAAGCTCCCTGCTGCTGAGTCGCCTAAATCCCCGGAGAAGGAAGAAACTCTTCCGTGAAAGTGCTTCGTTGAAATTCGAGCTTTAAATGAAAATTAGAATTACTCAGGGCATTACGGGGATTTTGGAGCTCTGACTTTTCTGGAGAAATTCCTGCCAGGCCTTGTCGAATTCCTGAATAGTTTCCTCAGTTCTCTTGTTGAAAGGCATCTGGGTGAGAATCTTTGTGGGGATGGTCAGTATGTGGGCACCAGCCGCAATTGAAACGGCGACATCTTCGGGAATCCTGATGCTTCCTACGATCAGCTCCGCATTCAGGCCCCCTTCTTTTGCTAAGCTTGCGTAGTCCTTTATGATCTGAACGGGATTTTCTCCCACATCTTTCGCCCGATTGTAAAATAGGGAGACGAAAGTTGCACCCGCTTTGGATGCGAGTACAAGCTGATTGAAAGTCATCATGACCGTCATGTTGGTTTTGATTCCGTTCTTTGCGAGACGACTGACGATCTTCAGACCGTTTCCATTTCCAAACATCGCTACCTTGACTACGACATTTTTGTGCCAGGAAGCATATTCCCGAGCTTCCTCCAAAATTTCGCCGACGGTGCTCTTTGTCGTCTCTACGCTTACCGGTCCATCGATCGTTTCACAAATATCCAACACTCTCTTCTTGAAATCCACTCCTCCCTCTTGAAGGAAGATCTTCTGATTTGTTGTTACGCCGTCGACAATTCCCCAAGATGAAATCTCCTCGATTTCCTTCAAAGAAGCTGTGTCCAAGAAAATCTTTGGCAAAAAATTCTACTTAATCGTGGGGATTGACAACGGAAAATATAAACCTGTCCTTTTCGATGGATTCGTATTTAGGCGTACTCACGATGAATTTCTTTACAAAAGTATTTTCAGAAAAGAACTAATTGCGATTTTTGCTCTCTTCTAAAAAAAGTAACTGAAAATGGAAAAAAAATCCTCGGGATAATTTTATGGACTTTGCCCCCCGCTCCTGATCTGGAACTCATCCTTTATTCTGTCGTGATCAAGGGAGATCCATTCGGCATAGACATTGAAGAGCCTCAGATAAGCTCAGAATAACCAGTTCAACAAATTTCGTAGCTCCGCTTTTTGGAAGAGCTGTAACACAGCTCTGTTGCGAACTGGTTCACGCGTTTGCAAAAAAGAATTATTTTTTCGCATAAGAATCAATGAAGAAAATAATGAATTATGCAAATATGAAATAGCCGTCCTCCCCCGCTTGCGATCGCCCCCTAGGGGGCCCTAGGTGTTCAGATATTTGCTTACGCCAAAAGAAGCCGCAAAGATCAGTGTCGATCGTATGGAATAACAGCTACCGCAAGTCGAAACGAATCATCTGGGTAGCGGGCTGTTACGCCTTTTTCGATTTCCTCAAGTCGCTCCTATTGCGCAGAATCCCGGTTACGCTTGAAACTGTAAAGGGCGTGCAATAGTCCAAAAAAATTTTGAGAAAAAGCAGACTGGAAAAAGAACCAGAAATTATCTGGTTTCCTTGGTTAAAGAAAACGAGCCAGGATCCGACGATCGCGGAGAGAAGGATCGCTCTTTTGAGATCAGATTTCGAGTAGAAAGCGCTCAAAGAAGGAAGACGTTCTTTGTGCGCTCCCTCCATGGGGCGTGAATCTATGGACCTTTGAACTCCAGCTTTTCTACAAAGAAAGCATTTTTCCCAGATTCATCATAATCGAGATTGGGACTGACTATTCTCATCGTCTTTGATTTGCACGCCCTGGCATCCTGCCAAATAAATCCCTTGGGTAGGTGAATCACAGTCTCTTGCTCTTCACCAGTGACCGGATTTGTGAACACTTCGAGGGCTACCTGAATAACTCCATCTACACTATAGCTACTTTTCTTGCCGTCAACATTCATTTTGATGTCTACGTACTGGGGAGGTAGGTGGTACTTTTCGGTTCCTGCGAACAATGCAAAGTAACCGTTTCCTTTTGCCTGTCCATCAAAAATCTTGTACAATGCATCTCTCTGTTTTTCGTCTGCTCTTTTGGTGATGTAGATTTGCTGAACCCCATCTCCTTCATGAATGGCTTTGGGCCATGAAGCTGCATAAATCACGTCCAGCCCGTCCAGTTTTACAGCACCGAAGCTTCCTTGAGCTATGTGATGACCTACCAACGTTCTGCAAAATCCATAAGTCGGAAAGCCGCTAAAGTTGCAGGGACATCCGTAGTCGCAGTTACAAGCCTCGATGTAGTTACCCGAGAACTGCCAGTTAGGGATTAATTGTGTCTGTTGAGCCTGCATATACTAACTATACCATTGTTCGCTGCGCCGTAAATTGTCCTAAATATTTAACTGTACCGGAACTTCTTCCAGCCAGGACGTTATTCTGATTCACGAAAAATAGAATCGAATTAGTTTCTTCTCAGAAGAGTAGTATCGCAAAAGGAAACACAATAATTATTTAGACGCAATATTGCATAACTCTTACGTCTGTGAATCGAAATTTCTGGGAATTGCGAGAAGGAGAACGATGACAAAATGACTTCGCATGATTCGCATCCTACGGATTACGGGTCGATCTTTGTACGCGATCGCCTTGCAGTGACGGTGACGATCTCTCTGGTAGTCGCCGCAGCGGCTTGTTGGATCGCGTCCTACTATCTAATGCCGTACATGATGATGGGGATGAACAGCTCAGGAATGGGGATGTCAAACGGTGTCGCCGCAATCATTGGGTCGGATCTTTCATTGTCAGCTGTACTGCTGTTTGTCGTGATTTGGGTGGTCGGCATGGCGGCGATGATGTTTCCTGCGATGGCCCCCGTAGTCCTCTTTTACGACAGGGTGGCGACGAAAGCTGAAGATCACCCTCGAACGGCCAAAATCTTTGGTACTCCATTGTTTCTCGTAGGCTACCTAGCTTCCTATGCTCTATTAGGAATCGGTGCCTATGCGGCGATCTTCTTTGCTCTGCAACTGTCATTCATGTTTCCCTGGCTCGCTATTTTTGCGGTTGCCGCTCCAAGCGCAGTATTAATCGTTACCGGAATCTATCAATTCTCGCCGCTGAAAACAAGGTGTTTGTCACACTGCATTTCTCCCATTGGATTTTTTGCCGTCCACTCGAAGAGAGGGCTTTTCGGCGCAACAAATATGGGGTTTAATCATGGAGTATTTTGTGTAGGTTGCTGCTGGGCGTACATGCTGGTGATGCTAGCGGTGGCAGCGATGAGCATTCCAGTAATGGCGATTCTCTCCGGTGTAATTGCAGTCGAAAAAGTGGTA
>JAPCJV010000010.1 GCA_027886785.1 Nitrososphaerota archaeon
ACAGGTCGCCCGGTTTTAAGCGAAAGAGCGGCACAAATGTGCGCCACCTCCATCGTAGATTTCGCACCGTAGCTACCTCCAACCATCGGGACGATCAGGCGCACTTTCGAGGGAGGAAGGTTTAGGACGCGGGCTAATTCTCCCCGTAACCTGTGAGGAAGAACGGACTCGGCCCAGACGGTTATTCCCCCGTCGAACTCTACCCTCGCCAGTGCCGCGTGTGGTGCCATGGGACAAGACTGAGCCTTTGCGGTGGTGAATTTGTTTTCAAAAAGATAATCTGCAGTCTCAAACGCACGCTCCGGATCTCCGACATTGACAACAGCGAATCCCGAGACATTCTTCTTCGGAGCGCCCACGCTCGCATGATGCGTTCCGGATTTCGCTTTGTCTTGGGGAACCTTCTTTTGGTATTTTTGATAATCAGGATGCAGCACTATCTTTTCATCTTCGGCAATGGCCCGCTCGGCATCGAATATTGCTGGCAACGGATCATACTGTACTTCAATCAGCGACAACGCTTTCTGAGCAATCTGTGGTGAGTCAGCTGCCACCGCAGCCACTGCTTCGCCCACGTATCTGACCCGGTCTTTCGCGAGCACGTACCTATCCTGTACAATGCTTCCGTAGCGCACTTCGGGCAAATCTCTCGCAGTTAAGACCGCGATCACGCCCGGAAGCTTCTCAGCTTTCTTAGTGTCAAACGACACTATGTTTGCGTGAGGTTGCGAGCTCCTCAGAATTGCTCCGTGCAACATCCTGGGCAGCTCCATGTCAGCGGCGTACATGGTTTTACCAGTGACGATGTATCGAGTCTCTTCCCTCGCGTGGGACAAGCCGATCTGAGATGTTTTCTCGACCTGCTTCTGGAGGGACATGATTTTTCACAAATTATTCAGAGTAGCCGCCCATAAGGATATCTAAAAATTGGGTCAACGATCCATTCGAACTTGGATACATCTGTCTTCCAAAAGTGGAAGGCAATGAAACCCATATGTCGTTCGTAATCTAAATGCCTAAAATCTCACGCGCTTCCTTTGGCGTGGCAACTTCATATCCCAATTCTTTCATAATCCTCACTGCCTTAGAAACAAGATCTACGTTGGACTTTGCGACCTCAGTCTTGCTCAAACGTATATTGTCCTCGAACCCCACTCGGATCCCATTTGCATCCAGCAAGAGGGCCTGGGTGATCATGGGAAATTCGTCCCTGCCCATGGCGCACGTTGACCAGATAGAACCCTTTGGCAGCGCTTCGTAAAAAGTGATCAGATTCTTTGGCGTCGCCGGAGTCACGATCGACATGACGAATTGGCAATACAGCGGCGTATCCAGCGTCCCCTCCTCCGCCAGCTCTTTTGCTACCTGAATGTGTCCTAAGTCGTAAATTTCCAGCTCCGGTTTCACTTTGTATTTTTTCATGAGGCGCACGAGTTCCCGCAGCCACGGAACAGTGTTGAACGAAATCGTGCCCCACTTTGCTATTTGTCTGCCCGGCAATTCCGCCTTAGGGCGTCTTGCGATCGGCCCCATGTTGAGAGACGCAATGTCCGGTTTCAGCTTGAACCTTTCCTCGAAGATCTCAAAGTCCGTCTCGGGATTGCCCCACAGTACTCCGTCAGGGCCGTATGCCGATCTCCCGTTTCCCGTACTCACGTTGACCAGGATGTCGCACCTCTTTCGGATTGCGGGGATGTACTCCTTATTGATCGCATTCATTTTCTTGCCGTCGAAGACGTGTAACCCACTAACCGGATCACGCGCATGCAGGTGAACAACCGAAGCACCTGCTTCGTAGCACCTGTAGATTTCGTCTACGATCTCGTCCACCGTCACTGCAAGAGTTGGTACTTCCTTTCTTGAAATGAAACCAATCGGGGTAACTGTGATGATTGTTTTCGGCATGCGACTAACACAAGCCAATTGTCCACTTTATAAGCGACACTTCTCTTTTCGGAAAGAATTTAGAATGGTTCCATTTGGAAAATAAATCCGAGGGCCTCACTTTTGTCCATTCCTCCAACACAAGAAATGAAAAACTGGCTTCGCACAATGCTTCTAATTAGGCGGTTTGAAGAAGCTGCGAGCCGTCTACTAGACGAAAAGAAGATCGTAGGAGGTCACCCCCTGTACATCGGACAAGAGGCTACGGCAGTCCCGGCAATCTCCCAGCTGGGAGTAGACGATTATCTTTTTTCTGCGCATCGCAACGTCGGTCACCTTCTATCGAAAGGATTTGCCCCAGGAAAGGTGATGGCAGAAGTGTTAGGGCGTTCCACCGGATACAACGGGGGCAGAGGGGGAAGCTATCATGTGTCTAGCGCTATGCTTGGCGTTCCCACAACCTCGGCAATAGTCGGTGCAAACATTGGACTTGCAGGTGGAGCGGCATACGCGGCAAAGTCCCTAGGAAACGGAAGAATTGCAATGTGCATGATAGGCGACAGCGTGCCAGAGGAGGGTTCATTTTATGAGTCGGTGAATATCGCAAGCCTCCTAGTGCTTCCCGTCGTGTACATTTGTGAAAATAACAGTGGAAGCATAAAGACACCCACGCTTGTTGCTAGCGAGATTATCGATACGGTAAAGCCCTTCAAAATCCCCGCCGTCGCTGTCGACGGTTCCTCTATAGGAGAAGTGTACCGTGAAGCAAAATTAGCCGTCGAGCGCGCGCGAAGAGGGGACGGTCCGTCCTTGATCGAAGCAAGAACTACTGTGCTGACAAAAGGTGAGACGGGAGGGTATCGACCGCCTTCTTTTGAAACGGACGTTAGGGCAGCTTGGGACGATTCTCTTGCGCCAGCTGCATTTAGAGACTGGTCTTTGCATCAGGATGGATTGGTTCGCTTTATCCGAGAGGTACTCGGCTCGGGCGTGAGCAAAGACGAGATAATCAATATCGACAGACAAGTCCAACACGAAATGCAGGATGCCCTGCAGTTCGCAATGGACAGCCCGTGGCCCAAACCAGAGAGCTCCCTAGAAGGGCTGTATCCCTCGAGTGCTTCGCAGAGATAAGGAAGGTAGGAAATCATGCGCGAGTCATCCTATTCAGACGCATTGATTCAGTGCTTCGAGCGTGTTCTCCTGAAGGACGATCGCGTTTTCATCCTTGGGGGCTCTCTCTTCTTCGGTGTGACACCAACAGCCGAATTGTTCCGAAAACTGGTAGACAAATATCCCAAACGCATCCTCCGTCCTCCCACATCGGAGTTCGGCTTTTGCGCGTTGGCCGTTGGAGCGGCGATGTCAGGAATGAGGCCCATCGTCGATATCGGGACTGCCAGCTTCGTGTTCAACGCGTGGCCGGTTGTGATCAACGAGGCTAGCAACGCGCATTATTTGAACAACGGTCAAACGAAGGTACCGATAATTTTTCACATGATGCATGGGATACGCGGAGGAGCCGGAGTTCAACATTCCCACAGCCCGCAGAGTATGCTCTGGAACACCCCCGGACTGGAAATCATGCTTCCCTCTTCTCCCGCGGATCTGATCGGTCTGTTCCAGACTGCCCTAAATAGGGAGAATCCGGTTGTATTCATAGACCATGCCAAACTGTTCGGCACAAGTGGGCAAGTACCTGACGAAGTTGGTTATTCGATTCCCTTTGGCAAAGGAGAAATCAAACGAGAAGGGCGAGATGTTACCATGGTTGCTACTTCTCTGATGGTTCAAACAGCAATAAGAGCAGCTACGAAGCTGTCTGCTGAAGGCATCGAGGTTGAGGTTGTTGATCCCAGAACTATTGTTCCCTTGGACAAGGAAATTATTCTGAATTCGGTTGCAAAAACTGGACGTCTGATTGTGGCTGATGAGGGTCAGCGAAGTTGTGGGATTGCGTCGGAAATTTCAGCCATAGTTGCAGAGGAGGGATTCAAAAGCCTGAAGTCCGGAATTAAGCGAGTTACTATTCCGGATATTCCGGTCGCATTCAGCAAACCCCTCGAAGAGTACGTCAGCCCCTCCGAAGATCGTATTATCGCGGCAGTCCGTTCCGCTGTCAAATAACACAGCTCAGGGGGATGGATATTTTTTAACACCCCGTTATCCGTCTTTTTAGCATGATAGATCTTTCATTGTTTTATCCATCACGCACTTTTTGTTTTCGAGCGGAGAGCGCGAAATAACCATTGCAATTTGGCGTAATGCTTCCAGTCCAGGGCCCTGTTACAAACGCGAGAGCGATCGGCGAAGCTGCCAAGGAGGCAGAGTCACTGGGTTACATTTCTGCTTGGGTGCATGACGGTCACCTCACTCGACAAACCAATCAAAAATTCTCGGTTTGTGGATCTGTCGAGTCCTTCAAGGAGGGATCAGATCCCGATTTCTACGAGCCAATGACTACCCTAAGCTACGTCGCAGGAGCTACGAGATCGGTGAAGCTGGGCAGCTGCACCTTCATCCTGCCACTTTATGACCCCATCATCCTCGCCCGGCAGGCAGCAGCTCTGGACAATCTTTCGAATGGGCGTCTAATATTTGGCGTTTCGATTGGGGGTAGTCCCGCGCTTGGAAAATTCTTCAAGATTCGCAACCTGACTTTTGAGGAACGCGGCAAGATCTTTGACGAATATTTGCGAGCAATCCGAGCGCTGTGGTCCGAGCCGATCAGCTCCTTTCAGGGAAACTACATAAAATTCTCAGACGTTGAGGTCTATCCCAAGCCGCGGAGCAAGAAAATATACGTTGGGGCCTCCACGAAACCCAGGGGGATCAGAAGGCTCGCTGAGCTCGCGGACGGCTGGATGCCGTCACACACGCTCACGCCGAAGGAAATCAGACAAGCTGTGCTGCGAATAAAGGAAAAACAAAAGTTCTACGGCCGGGACAAGATCGATTTCGAAGTAATCCAGCGCAGTTACGCTTGCGTAGCCGAAACAACGCAGGAAGCTTGGGAAATTTCGGCAAAGACGGTGGGCCTAAGGGCACCTCAGGGAGAAGAAAAAGAATCCAGCGGCGCCCTAATCGGAACAAAGCAGGACGTACTCGATCGAATTCAAGAGTTCAAAGAAGCTGGGATCTCGCATCTGGGCATCTATCCTATTTTCAGAGGCTCAGAATCCGAGGACTTGTACCGATCGATGAAAACTTTTGCAGAAGAAATAATTCCGCATTTCGATTCCGACAATTAGCTAATAGGAAAAAGAGCTATTCAGACATAGTCTTCAGGCATGCCTCGGCTATTTTCTGAGTGGAAGGAACAAATTCCCGTTCGAGCGTTGGACTGAAAGCCAGCGGTAGATCAGGCGAGGTAACTCTGCGCACAGGATGTTCCAAGAAATAGAGGCATTTCTCGGCGACGAGGGCGGCTACTCTATTCCCCCATCCCCCAGCGTTCGGAGATTCATCCACAATGACTACCGTCCCGGTCTTTTCCACCGAAGAAATGATCGTAGCCTCGTCCAACGGAACAAGGGTTCTGAGATCTAATACTTCCGCCGAAATACCCCTAGCACTGAGGTAGTCTGCAGCTTCCAAAGCCTCACTCACCATCCACATGTTAGCTACTATTGTGAGATCGGACCCTTCCCGCGCGATCCTCGCTTTTCCCAGCGGAAGCGTATAGTAATCGAAGGGAACACTGGACGACTTCGAGTAAAGGTGCTTGTGCTCAAAGAAAATTACCGGGTCGTTGCCGGAGAGAGCCGCGCAGAGCAGTCCCTTGGCGTCGTACGCATTTGAGGGAGTGACGATCTTTATTCCGGGTGTCGCTGAAAACAGATTGTCCAGGACCTGCGTGTGGGTCGCGCCCCAGCCCTCTTGGAATCCGCATGCAGTTCGGATCACGAGCGGTACGCTAGACTTTCCCCCGCTTATCCAGCGCTTTTTTGCGATTCCATTTCCAATCGCATCCATTGCCAGCATGATAAAATCGGAGTACATGATCTCCACAACGGGCCTGTAACCGGCAAGCGAGAGCCCCAGGGCGACGCCCAGCATGGAACCCTCCGAAATGGGCGTGTCCCAAATTCGCTTTGGACCGAATGCCTCGAGTAAACCCTCGGTCACTTTGAAGACACCTCCCCACTTTGCCACGTCTTCCCCGAATATCAAGATCCTCTGATCCTTCTCCATAGATAGTTTCAGAGCCGAGTTTATCGCGGCCCGCATAGAGACCCTTCCCTCGGCCGGATTCTTGGGAAGTACGGCATCGTATTTCTGATCAGAATAGAGTATTTGTTCCATGTGCAAAGGGTCAGACGGGGGAGCGTCGAGTGCGCTTTGTAATGCGGTGTTTACTTCCTCCTCAACCGAGCGATGGAGTGTTGCGTCGAGCGCTTCGCTCAAGAGCCCTTTGTCAAAAAGTTTCCTTTGGTAGATTGCAATCGGATCCCTGGTTTTCCAAGCTTGTTCCTGCTCTTCGTATCCTGTCTCCTTGTTTTTATCGCGTAGTGCATGCCCTGTCATTCGATAAGTTTTGAACTCAATGGCGAAGGGCCCTCCCTCCTTCCTGATGTGTGCGAGCGCCCTAACTGTTGCAGCTTTGACTTCCTCTACATCATTTCCCCCGGAGCTCTCCGCGGAAATCCCAAATTCTCTGATTAGATGCGTAAGTTCTTCTACTTTCGTCGTTTCTGACCTGGAGGTGTGTTCACTGTAAAGATTATTCTCTACTACAAAGATCACCTTCGAACCGAACAGGGCGGCCATGTTCATCGATTCGTAAAAATATCCGATGTTCGTCGCTCCGTCACCGAAAAAGCAAACTGCAACGGCGTCACTGTCCCAGCGTAACTTCAATCCGAGGCCAAGGCCCGTCGCCACCGGAATCCCTCCGCCGACCACCGAGAAGTTTCCTATGAATCCAATTCTTTCTTCCGTAAGATGCATCGAACCCCCATAACCGCCATTGCTCCCGGTGGCCTTACCGAGGACTTCTGCAATGATTTCGTTCATCGGAACTCCCTTTGCAAGTGCGGCGACATGTCCGCGGTAGGTGCCGACCACGAGGTCATTCTTCGTAAGACACGAAATTACCCCGACGGAGACCGCCTCTTGCCCGATCCCTAGATGGGTCGTCCCTTGAACCACCTTCTTCTCGAAAAGTTTTGAAATCTCCTCCTCCATTCTTCGTGCCCGGATCAGATCAACGTAAACTTCAATCTCGGGACTATTGTACCCCGTGTCGGGCATGATTCGTTTTCTTGTTATGTGAAGAAAAAAGTGTATTCCAATATTTTTGGGTCAAGGATGGATCCTTTGAAGTCATCTCAAAAAAACTCCTAACGAGTACGCTCAGTCAAAAAAAGGCCGGAAATCTCATTTCATTTTAGTCGACAAGTCGTCGAAGACAAAAGCATTTGCTAGATCAAGTTTTGATTTTCTTCAGGGCTCTTTCGCAACCTGTTTCACTGCCTCAGATCCAGCTATCCGACCAAACACAAGAGATCTCATGACAGAAGATCCTCCAGTGTAGTGATGATAATTTAGTCCCACCATTTCGCCTGCCGCATAGAGGCCAGGGATGGGAGCGTCATTGGTTGCAAGTACCCTCGCACGGGTGTCAGTTGCGATTCCGCCCCAGGTAAACTCTACTGTGCTTCCGACTGGATAGCAGTAGTAGGGGGCTCGATCAATGGACAGGGCGCGACTGGACTTTCTAGGAAAAATTCCGGTCGTTTGCATTTCATCGAGCTTCGTTGGCTCAGTCGTTTGGACTGCCACATTGAATTTCTTCACGGTGTCCAGCAAAGTATCGGATGGTACGTGGATCAACTTGGACAGCTCTTCTAAGCTCGCCGCCTCGATTGGTGGGATATCGCCGCCAATCCGCGCATCAAAATTCGGCAGTGACCTGGCCTTGTGATCCATGATGAGAAAGGCTCTGTTCAAAGGCTGCTGCAGAATGTTTCGCGAAATGGATTCCAGAGAATCGAATGGTACCCCTTCATCGGTGAACCGGACTCCCTCGATGTTTACCAGAATTCCATAAGCTAATCCAAGAATAGGCGGGGGCGCGGGGGAATCACTCCTTACATCTACAGCAAAACCGTGGAATCCGGAATACTCTCCCGATGGAGCGGCTCCGGCTTCTAATGCCATGTTGATGCACTCTCCCATATGCATCTTGGTCCCGGGTACTTCCCACCGAACGGAAGTTGCTTCCTTGCTAATGTATCGGGTGAGCATTTCGAGGTTGCCCTCGAACCCTCCCCCTGCCAAGATCGTCGCCCGGCTTGCCAATCTTTCCGTCTTGCCGTCTCGATGCCGCACCCATATTCCATCGATCTTTCCATCGTCATTTTGCGAGAATTTGAAAGCAGTAGATTCTAGAAGTACACTCACTCCTAGCTTTTCAGCTTCACTCCGCAGCGCAGCAATTACGGCGTACCCACCACCGACTGGGGCCATCCTCGGTCGACTCGTGGGAAGGTCGAGCTTCTCGAAGACTACTCCTTTTCCGCAAACCCATCCCACCGCGGCCGCTGCTTCCTTAACTATAATTGACGCATACTCTTTGTCCATCCTTCCCTGGGAATCTTCGAGCAGGTCTTCATACAGAGTGGGATTCACTTGATCCACTTTTGTCATTTGAAAATTCGCTGTCGTCCATCGAGAGTTGCCGCCCCATGCACTTTCGTCTCCTCTTTCGACTATACCAACCTTCAGCGTTTTCCCAAGATCTTTTGCAGTTTCGCACGCACTGACAGCCGCCGAGGTACCGGCAGCTCCTGATCCAATAACGATTACATCAAAAGATTCTTGCGAATTCATTTGCTTTTTCAGTTATCCGGTCTGGAGAAGAGTAAGCATAAGACATTCACAGCTTCAGTTAAGTTGGCTGGAATCTTCAGAGGTAGAAGTCTCGTGCTACGAGATAGGTGACTTAATCACCCATGTCTTACTCTTTTTCCTTCTCCTTTCGTTTTTCTTTCTCCCAGTTGAAGGTTTCAAATCCTGGGCGATACTTTTTCTCCGTGATAAACTGTTCAACACCTTTCTTCCATCGACCTCCTGTTTTGAGGCCCAAAATTTCGTATTGTGACATGCTGAAACGCTCGATCTGCTCATAGTTCATGTCCTGCCCGGCAATGAAAGCTTCTTTCGTAGCTCTCAGAGCCTCGGGATCTTTTTCTCTGATCTTACTTGCAATTTTCCAAGTGAATTCTTTCAGTTGGGAGCGTGGAACGGAAAAGTTCACAAATCGAATATTCTCGGCCTGTTTACCGTTGAAAGTTTCTCCGGTAAAAGCATAGTACAAACAGTCTCTAAAACTTACCCAGGTGGGCCATTCTTTGGGTATAACGCCCCCTGGCATTATACCCCAATTAATTTCGGAAAGACCGATAGTTGCTTCGTCTGCCGCCACTGCCAGATCGCACGTGAGCGCAACTCCCGTACCCCCTCCGAAACAATAGCCATTTATCATGGCGATGGTAGGCGCTGGAAAATATCTAAGAAGACGATGCCGCCACAAATAGGAAGCCGTTGTCGCTCGCATTCTCGCGACAGGATCATTGGCGGTATCATAGAAATATTCCTTAACGTCCTGACCAGCAGTAAAAGATTCATCACCCGCACCAGTGAGTATGAGAACTCTTGTTTTGCCCTGCGTAGCTTCAAGGGTTAATTCTTCCAGAGCCTCCACCATTTCGTGGTGCATCGTGGGATTCATTGCATTGCGTTTTTCTGGTCGGTTGAAAGTAAGAGTAACTATTCCATCATCATTTGTTATCTTGATCGTCTTGAATTGGTACTTTTCCGATTGCATAACTAAATTTCAAGTTAAATCATTTATTTAATGGTTTGTCGTTTTTCAGAACAAGCTAAAATCGATATGCCGAATGAGGCGAAATAATTGTTCACACCTCGATGAAATTTCATTTTCATTTTCGCCAAGTTAGGAATTGAAATTGATTAATCGTACAATCCATAAATAGCAACTCCAATCGTTGCGTCTCATTCAATTTAGGGAAAAGTGATTTAGCTAGCGAGATGCTCTTCATTGAAAATAACGAAAAGATCGTAATTGTGTTCCAGCACGACCACGCCGATCTTTCGGGTCAAATCGCCGCGCACTGGGGCAACGAGCGATTCGCACAACCAACGCCATTTGAAGAGATTGTATACACATCTGCCGTACATGACATGAGCTGGATCTTCTGGGATTACTATCCGCTCAAACTAACCAGTGATCAGAAGCCGATTCCTTGGCTTCAGATGAGAAAGTATGCCTTTGAGGAGTTTTCGAGATTTTATGGAATACAAATTCGAGGGGTCGGCCCGCACCATCAGTATGCAACACTGTTGCTCGCGATGCACGCGGCGGGTCTGTACAAGGGCAGATATGGAACTCAACCGTCTCATTCTTCGTTGCAGACCGTAACAAGGCCAGAGTGGCAGGATGACATTGACCAACTGGAAAAATTACAGCGAGAAGCAAAGCATCATCTGCTGAAATCGCCGGATAGTGCTGAATGGATCTCTGACAAGATCCTGTGGACTAATTACAAGCTGCTCGAGGTGTGGGATCGCCTTTCACAATATTTTATCGGACGGGACGACAACATAGTGAACAGTACACTCAATCCGGTGCCGCTCTCTTACGACGGCAGGGAGACCCAGCTGAAATTGCAAAGAGGCGACAACGAGAGAATAGACCAACCCCATAAATCAGTCAAAATTTCTCCCTATCCTTTTGTCGAGGATCCTCAGACCTTTTTCTTCAAAGCGGTGGAAATTCCCAACAGGAGTTACTCCAATGAGAAAGAGTTGACAAAATCGATTTTGAAAGGAAAAAGGATAAACTTTGAGATGACTGCTACTGCTGGCAGTTGAATAACGTAAGATAGGTAGCAAACCATGAGTCAACCCTTTGATCCTGTTGGAGTGGCGATAGTAGGGATTGGCTTCGGACCCTGGAGCGCATCTGGAAGACACGCCAAAGCCCTGAAGCAAAATAAGAAAATGAAACTCGTCACCTGCTACAGCCGGTCAGAAGAAAAAAGAAAGAGATTCAGTCAGGAGAACGGGTGCGAAGCCAACCAAAGCTATCAAGCTGCACTGGCGAGGAGCGACGTCGAAGCAATCATTCTTGCGACTCCTAACAGCACCCACGCGGGTCTGGCAATTGAAGCGCTACAAAGCAGAAAGCACGTCTTCATCGAGAAGCCTCTCGCCACCACTTTTCGAGACTGTATGAGAATTAAGGATGCAAACCGCAGCGTAGGCTCGGTAATAGCAGTGGGTCAGTTCTGGCGCTTCCTTCGCAGACATCGTTTGCTGAAATCCATGATCGATGAAGGCAAACTCGGAACTCTGCTTATGGCCGAGGGAAACGAGTCCGTTAGGGCGGCGATGAATTTGACCGAAAATAATTGGCGCTGGCACGCGACTGAGAGAGAACTGGTCTTGTTCAACTCGGCAATTCACCCCCTCGATACTCTTCGCTATTTGCTCGGGGAAGTGGAGGACGCGTGTGGGTTTCTGACGAAGCGGGTAACTCAGGGTGAGCTGGATGATACTGCGTGTACATCTTTGAAGTTCAAATCGGGGGTCCTTGCATCCTTGATCGCGACCTACGCTTCCCCCCGAAGAACCTACCTCAACATCTACGGAACCGAAGCCAACGCCTTCGCCGACGAATCCGGTTTGTCTGTCATGACGAAGGATGCGAAGCAACCTGAAAGTGTCTCACTTACCGAGTTAGATCCGATCGAAGCTGAGCAAGTAGACTTTGCCGAAGCTATCAGACTCAAGCGGAAACCGGAAGTGGACCTGGACGAAGGATCGGCGAATGTGGCAGTTGTAGAAGCCCTAATAAGATCCTTTGAAAAGCGCCGGTATGTATCTATCAGTGAAGTACTCGAAGAATAAACATTGACTCCTCCGAAGGGCTTATTTGTTTCTACGACTCGTTCTAGCCTGTGAGCGTCAGCGGAGTCAGCAAATTCATCTTTGAATTGTACGCAGCTGACCTGACCGAACTAAGGAAGTACAAAGCATCACCCGAAGAAGTGTTGAGTCGTTACGAGCTTTCTTCCGAGGAAAAGAAGGCAATTCTTGCAAAGGACTACGCAACACTGTACTGCCTGGGAGTCCATCCCGTTCTCATCAGTCACATAGTGCAAATCGATGAGGTCGCAAACGAGAGGAACGCGAACGAGGCTTACACAAAAGAGTACTTTTCAAGAATAAAGGAATGCTCTAACGATTATCAAGACTATTACGAAAAAAACTGACCCCTAAAGGGTTTTCTTTACACGTTCCAAGCGACCGTGGGACACGTTCCCCATCGTGGCACTCGCGGGCACTCGACCAATTCAGGCTTGGTGTCACCTACAACTCCGAGAAGTGAAAGATAATTTAGAAATTCGGCCGTCGCGTTGCCCGCCCTGAAAATCCTACGCAGGTCCATTTTATCATAAAATTCCTCAGGAGTGCCAGCCTTCATCAGGTTTAGGGCAAGATCGTCAAATTCGTCGTCACTTTTAGCGTGCCTTGGCCCTGCTAGGTCCAAAGAAAGATTGATGCTGCCGAGAACGGCTACCCTTTCATGCCCGCGATACTGCTCAATCGCTTTGGAGATGACCCTACCCAGGAAATGAAATCTCTGCATCGAAGGGATTGGCGGAACGAGGACGTTTGTAAAGATAGGAACTATAGGAATCTGGCCGCCAGGAGACATGAAGCTCAGGGGAACTACGAATGCATGATCCATTCTAAAATCGCTTATGCGTGCAAAGTCAAGATTGCTTCTGATCCCCTCTTTGAGCATGAATCGGGAAAGGTCTTCACTCACCGCACCTTCGTAGGTCGGAATGCCCTGTTCATGTTCTATGGGGAAGGGACCCTGCGCCCGGTTTGTAATCCCCACGCAAAAAGAGGGCATGTTATCCAGGAAAAACTGGTCAATGTGATCGTTAGCAATGATGACTATGCAATCCGGCGAAGATTCCTCGAGCCTTTTTCTTAATTTGCCGAATGACTCCAGCGCGGAATTTTTGGCAGCTTCCGGTGCAGAATCCCAGTTTCTGTAGATCGTCGGCCGATGAGTCATGCCCAATGTCGCAACTAAGCGAGCCAAACTGTTGAGACGGAACTCCGCTCATTATTCATAAGCCTTCCTAAAACTCAAGAAAAATCTATTCGCTTGAAACTCTTCCGAGTCGCTAGTTTGCCCTAAAGAAACATATTAACTTCCAAATCGCATCCCTCAGAAAATTCCTTTCAAATTTAGAATTCTTTGTTACACGATGAATTCTAACCCAGTGGATTGAAGATCTAGGAAACGCTTATGTAATCTAATCAATCACGCCGTTTTCTGATGACTCTCCCAGGAAGGAGGCAGCCAATCAAATGGCCAAATGATGCGCTGTTACTTGTTTCACCTACTCTAGCATTTGAAACGTGGCCAGAAGATCTGGGAATGCCTGGCTCACTCAACGTGGGTATCGGAAAGCCACTTCCAAGGTCGGCCGTGTTCAAAAAAGACATTCTCACAATTTCTGACAGACAGTTTGGGGAACGAGTGGGAATTTACAGGTTATTGGACATCTTTGAAAAACATGGTATCAAAACCACAGTTTTCTTGAATGGCAGAACGGTGGAAAGGTTACCTGAACTAAGCAAGGAACTAGACAAGTTAGGGCATGAGCTTGCTTCGGAAAGTTACATCCACGATTACAGCTACATGAAGACTCTGGAAGAAGAGAAGTTCGATCTGCATCGGAATGTGCAGGCTTTCAAAAATATCGTTGGAAAACCACCACTGGGGTACCTCTCGATGGGAGAAAGACCTTCGAATAATACTCCGCAGCTTGCTTTCGACGAAGGGTACACTTACTGGGTAGATCCGCAGCATGAGGAGCTCCCGTACACCCTGCAAGTGGATGGTGGCGAGCTGACCGTCATTCCATACATCCAGTACTTGAATGATTATGCTACGTTCTTAGGCGACGGAGGATCTCCCAGGCAGCTCTTGCAGACCTGGAAGGATACTTTCGATCAACTGTATAGCGAAGCGAGGACGAATCCCAATGTGATGATGTGGGGCATGCATCCGTTCCTGACCGGGAGGCCTCACCGTGCCAAAGTTTTAGATGAGTTTTTAGAATATGTGGACGGCTTTCCACAAGTAGAAT
>JAPCJV010000100.1 GCA_027886785.1 Nitrososphaerota archaeon
CTTCAGAACGTAATGCCCTCCGCCAATGACACGCTATCCGAAATCTCAACCGGACTGCAGGGAATGATGTTAGACATTGGTTCTGTTCCTGGTCTCTCGATGAACTTCGATGCGAATAACGAGGAGGCAGAAAAGATTCTTGCAGAAGCCTCGGTGGTAGCAGAGACCAAGATGGCTTCCACTCTTCCCGACATTCCAGATGCGACAATTACGGCTAGTGACGCGAACTCTAACATCTGAGAAAGAATAATCCCCCCGCGAGCTCAAACGGAATCGAGAATGGTCCTCGATTCCCCTCAGCTTATTTTTCTACACGAGGCCTTCAGGCAGTGGGTGATCGATCATAGCCCTTAATTGAACCTCTAACCGTGCTGTTCCGTAACTTTCTGAAAATTTCACAAACGGAAGAGTTCATATCGCGCAGAAATAATTTTGGATCTCAACCTCCTTTTTTTGAATAGTTGAATCTGAATGGCAATCAAAGCGGTTACTTTTGATCTGTGGCTCACTCTCATCTGGGATTCCAAAGAACTCGAGGAGTACAGAAAGTTACGCCGCCTTCTGAATTTCCACAATTTCGTGAAGCGTGTCGGCACAAAGGGGAAAAAATCGGAGCACATCAGTTTCAATGCGGTGAGACTTGCCATGGAACAGCTCAGTTTGAACGTGAAAAAAGTGTATGAAAAGGGGCGAGACGTATCCCCCGAGGATCGAGGCAGGATGCTATTCGAACTTCTGGGAATTAAGTTCTCCAGAGCCGAAGCTGCTCAGGTCGACGCGCAGGCTGGAAGAATATTGTCGGACTCTGGGTATCATGCGAAATATCCCAATCTCAACCCTGAAGCAAAACCGGTCCTCAAGGAACTGAAAGAATCCGGTCTTGCAATTGGACTCGTTTCCAATGCGGCAAGGACCGCGAAGACCTACGGGAGGATGCTAAGAGCCTTTGGAATCGCAGATTATTTTGACTCGCTCACAATTTCTTGTGAAATAGGGTACCTGAAGCCCAGAAAAGAGATCTTTTCCGCAGCTCTGAAATCACTCTCAGTCAAACCACTCGAAGCCCTGCACATCGGAGACCTCTTCAAGGCGGATGTGGTGGGCGCGACATCGTACGGAATGAACGCGGCGCTCTACACCGGCATGTGGCACAAATATGCACAATATATGAATCCAGGGGAGCATATTCCGCCGGATTTCAAGACCTCGAAACCTCTTGTCGCAAAAGAAATTTCGAGCCTCCGGCAAGTCCCGAATGTCGTGGAAGACTGCAACAAAATGCAGCAAGAATCAACTAAATTGTAAAAGAAACGCTTCGATGACTTGGTGATTCCGATCATCATCCTACTCTTTGGATAGACGACCGGCATATTGCTTCTAGGAGTAGACAGTCTGCTGGCAGTTTTCGCTGCAATGGTCGTAATTGATTACGTTATTCTCCGAGTAGGTGTGTAGCTCTTCAACAGAGAAAGAATCGTGTCAAAGCCGTAGATCCAACTATTTCTCGATGTACCCTGAAACAATTTTTTCAAATTCTTCCCTTCCCATCGCTCCCACCAGCACATCCAGTACCTTGCCGTGGTTTGTGATTAAGAAAGTTGGAATGCTCATGATTCCAAACTGCTGCGATGTAATTGGATTAGCGTCCACATCGACCTTCGCGAATTTGATCTTCCCTGCGTACTCCTTTGCTAGTTCTTCTATCACCGGAGCCATCTTCAGGCAAGGCCCACACCACGACGCCCAGAAATCGGTGACGAGAAGCGATTCCGACTTGATCGTAGAGAAGAAATTCGAGTCGGTCAGCTGAAGGGGCTTTATTGGCTCGAGGCTCAAGACAAATCGGCCGGATTAGGGATTAATCCACGACAGGCATGCTCAAGGTCGAACGGATTGAAGGGATTGACCGAATCCTTGTCGTTATGATGCTTTTCAATCTCTCATTTGTATCTGCGTTCACAATGGCAATAATGTCGTAAGTTCCGTAGGACGTGTGGACCTCGATTACTTCCGGTATCTCTTTTATCGAGGAATAGACCTCAGGTTCCTTCCCAACATCAGCATTAACCAAAACGATTGCTCTCGGCATGAAACCTGAAAACCCCCCCCAATCGGGACTAGGCTCTTAATTATCTGAGACGCAGAATAATTATGCTTTGTCCTTTATCCTAGAAAATGCCCCATCAAATCGCATTTTTTTCTACCAAAGAAAAAACAGCTTCCGAGTATGAATGAGTGTCGTTTTTCATAATTCCCGTTTCAAGAGCCTTTGAAAAACACTCATTTTCCTTCGAAATCCGAAGCAAGGCCAGTTTTAGCCGGTACAGCTGTCTCATAGTCAAAAGATCAATTTTCTTTTCCACCGCCGCAAGCGTCCCAAGATCGAATAGGTCTAAAGTCTGGAATAACTTTCGATCTGCCTCAGACAAATTGACGGCTCCTGGAGACGTTTCTGGTTTCACCTAAAAAACCCGAAAGAGAAAGAATTATGATTTCCAGAGGACTCTAATTGGAACTGCGTTCCTGTACTTCCAGCTCAAATTTCATAGATTCCACTAGGAAATTGACCGAGCGGACCGAAGAAAGTCTCTTGATTAGATCCCTTTCGGTAACCAATCCTTGAATTTGTCCAGGCGTTTCGGGACTTTGGACCGCGAGCCCACCAATACCAAAAATCATTATCCTCGAGGCGGCTGTCCTAATATCATCATCTACCTCTACAGCTATCACATCCCTCGCCATGATCTCCGAGATTTTGGTTCTAAAATCTTGAATTGAGCCGTTTTCTCCTTCGCCAAATTCCCCTCCTGACGCATTTTTGATTCTCGCGAGGAGCCGCAAAACATCCTTGTTCGTCAACATTCCCAAGGGAATTGACGTATTACGCGATACTATGGGCAAGCGCCTAACTCTAGTTTCGGCCATAAGATGGACTGCATCAGCCACCGTAGATTCAGAATTGATCTTCGTGACTTCGCGCGTCATGATTTCGGAAACTTTTACGCCAAGTGGTTCGGATCCAGTACCGAGAAGCCCAACCAGGTCACGCAATGTGATAATCCCTTGGACCTGCCCAAAATCATCGACGACAGGAAGAGCTCCAATGTTGTGAGTGATCATTTTCTTAGCTGCTTCTTCGAGGCCATCTCCCTTCTCGATTACTATCGGGTGAAGGCTCATGATCCGATGGATCGGAATGTCCAGAGATTCCAAAACTTGCTGCGAGTCAGTTTTAGGACCGAGCGCCAACGATACAGAGTCAATAATGTCCTGAGCGGAAAGAACCCCCACCAACCGTCTCCCGGATTCTGTGATCACGGGTAAATGCCTGAAATTCCTCCGAAGCATCAGAATAGCCGCATTTAGGACGCTTTCATTTTGTGTGGTACATACGGTCTGCCTGGTGAACAACCACCAAAGATCGGCTGTTTTTTCTGGCAATGAAAATTGAGCGCCTATTCCTCGACCGGTACTTCCTGGGGCGGAATGGGAGTTTCCTTCTCCTCTTCTTCCACAGTCTGGATTACGGTGAATTCTGAATCCAAAAGCGACTCCCGGACATTACTTGGGATGTTAAAATGATCAAAAAAGCTTCTGATTTTCGGCTCCAGCGCGATGATGCCATCGTGACGCTGGTCGAGCTTTCGGAATTCGACCAGGACCGGTTTTGTGTATTTCCCTCTGAAGAAAAGATTCCTCACCCTCTTGAAAACTTCTGGAGGTAGATGGTTTCCTAGGATCCTTTCCGTAGGAAATTCAAGACGAGAGATCGATGCGAATGTCTCTCGCGAGATCGTGCCGTCGATTTCGAAAGCTTTCAAGTAGCTCAGAATGTCGGCTTTTTTGGGTGGGAGGCCGATTTGTGCTTCATCGACTCTCCCCCTGATGTAGATCCTTCCTCCAACCATGCCCGTGCCGATGTAATTTCCCACACTCCGCGCTTCGCCGGAAAGGTTGAGAACTACGACGACCCCGCCTGCCATGTATTCTCCTAGATAATCATCCGCCATTTCGCCTACTACCAAAAATGGTCTGTGATTTTTATATTCCCTCATTTGAATGGCTGCGCGATTCCCGACTGATCCCCTGACGAAAATTTCCCCTCCCTGAAGAGCTTGACCGACGACGTCTCTCGCACTTCCATGAATCACGATTTTCCCAGAATGCATCGTGTCTCCCAAATCGTCTGAGACGTTGCCGAAAACCTCGAAATGAGCTCCATCGTTCAAATTTGCAAGACAATTCCCCGGAAATCCACTTAACTCAATTCTGAACCGGGCAGAGTCTTTTCGCGCAGTGAAGCCTATTCCGATGTATCTCTGCCCGCTCAAGTTGTCGAAAGAGATTTTTTCCTTTCCTGAGGAATACGCTTGTTGGATCTTTGAATTTATTTCTTGAAATGGCATCTCAGTCGAATCGATCCATTCTGTCGAATCCTTGGAAGCTTTCGAAATTTCCATCGGTTCGTCTCTTAGAGAATAGTTGGTTGGGGCGAGGCCTGACGCGCTTTTTCTTCGCGTACCTGACGAAATCAATCCGCGTTTCAAGGAGGCGACAAAAAACGATCCAGGTTCCGGCGTCCACACTGAGGCGTGCGGTGAAATGGTGCGGATCTGGTTTTCCTCGCTGGCAACAAAATAACGATTCTCATCTTCTCCAAAAAGTAAGGGACGGAATTTGGATCTGTCGGTGAGAGCGACTAGGTAGGTATCGTACTCGTCTTCAAACCCGACCACTATCGCAAAAGGTCCGTCGAGTTTTGCACCCCTATACTGAGAAAGTGTTTCGAGCAACAGGTTTCCCCGGATCCGATCTTCAAAGGGATTGGTGAGAAGGGAGGCCGCTTCAATTATCGAGAGTCCTTCCACTCTGATCAAATGATTCTAAAGTTTGGCGACTACCTCGCTGTCCGTGCCAACGTGACTCTTGTATCCGTAGGAATTCAAGAATTCCATATTCGCTCCGAAGGAGCTAATGTCTCCGTTGTGCACTATGGCACAATCAAAGGAGGCAAACGGGTGAGACCAGATCGGAGAGGATCCAGGAGAGTTTGTGGGCTGCCGAGTGTGAGCGATCCACAAGTCTGCCCATTTGGAATCTCTACGATCTAATCCGTACATCCTTGCGATGTCAAGGGGGTAACCCACGCCCTTGAAAACATCCAGAAACTTGCCATAGGAAAAGATCCGTCCATCTATTCTTCTGCTCGAGAGGAGGGTGGAATTAACTTCGTCGATAATGCCATCGAGATTAGACCGGGCTTTTGAGGAAATTTCAAACTCCAGATTTAGCACGCTGGAACTTTCACTTGTACTTTCAAAAATATTGAATTTCGAAGAAAGAGGATCGCCGAGAGCTTCGGATAATTTTCTCGTAACCAACTGGCCGACTTCTTCGTCGGCAACGAATGCCCCCACTTTTAATCGGGGATCTGGCTGGGAATCGAAACAGGCGTACCCCGCACCCAGGTTACTTCCTCTGTAACTGATGCATGAGATTCCCTCAACTGCGACAGTGTTAGAAATCTTTCCGGCTCCGGATTTTCGGATGACTCCGAAAACTCCGCAACCATCTTTGCTTATTGGTTGCCCGAAGGAAGTATCGTACTGCCAGACATCTTTGGACAAGAAATCTGTCATGCTCCTCCCGCTGGTTTTACGCCAAGTTCTTTCCTGAATCCAGAGCTCAAGTCAATCGAGCGCAATAATTCCCTGTTGCCCACCAAGGAGGAGGAAAGACTGCTCACTCCTGCTGCACCAGAGAGGAGCTTGATTTCTTTTTCCAGAGCGGTCACAAAGTTTTCCAAATGTATGATTGATTTAGGCGCATCAAAGATAATTTCCTTGTCTCCCTCCTCGAAACCGATCGCAAAGAGCCCAGCCCGTCCCAACCCCACAGAATCCGCTCCCAGCGCCAGAATCTTGAACACGTCATCGGCTCCCCTGATCGAGTTCGACTCTGCAAAAATTGCGATCTTGTACCGAAGCCGGTTTATTTTCAGTACTCGATCCAGTTTCGAGATTGCCAATTCCAGGGGTAAGTCGGATTTCGGATCATCCTCGTCGACAATAATTCCTGAAATATCTGTTCCGGAGTCAAATCTTGCCTCCGCCTCGGAAACTGCATGTCTGGATGAAGGGATTCGCCAGAAAATTTTCTTGGGCTGGACTCCTTTCATTTCTGAAAGAACGAAAGCCTCGTCGGACGCGCTTTCTCCATTCGACAACAGCCTTTCTAAATACGGCGAGAATTCGCTCACATCAACCTGATTGGCATCAAAAAGCAAACCGAATGCAAGCGCGGTACGCGCAAAAACTCGTTTCACATTGAGCGGGGTTGGTTCAGGAAGGTGGGTGAAGAAAAAGGGGGCCGCGAGTCTGAAATCCTTCGATTCACTTCCGGGAAGACGCGAGAAAATCTCTATCTCTTCGCGGTACGGATCTATACTAGGTCTGGTCACCTGCGCTCCATCCGAGACCAGGTAATCTGACAACCTTGCCGGATCCTCTACGAAGGGAGGGGATGTAGCCCCCATGCTGGAGATTTCAGCTTCTGCGGGTGCCTTTCCTATAGTGCCCGCCATTTCCCGAAGCATGTTTATTCTATTAGGCGGCCAGAGGTCCCTGGATAATTTAGGCGGCTTCTCCTCCGGCGCAGCTAGTTTTGAGCTTTGGAGAATCGAAGAGGATGAAGAATACGAGGGAAGGTCTAGGATCATTTGCGTCTCTGGGCC
>JAPCJV010000101.1 GCA_027886785.1 Nitrososphaerota archaeon
ATTCGGGATGCGCACCAAATTCCCCCGGTGAGAATAGTACACGACATCCATCCACCAATAGGATCGGGGTTCGGGACGAGTGGAGCTGGGGCCCTCGGAGTTGCAATTGCTTTGGGCGACTTGTTCGACCTCCATTTCACGCTGAACGAGGCCGCCGCCTTCGCCCACATTGCGGAAATTCATAGTACCACAGGACTGGGCACAGTAATTTCGCTGGCTTCAGGAGGAGGTGCGATCGGACTTGTGACCGAACCTGGAAGTTATTCGGTCGGTAGAACGGACGCAATTTTGGAGGATTATACCAAGTACATGATAGTATGCGCAAACTTCGGTCCCGTCGAGAAATCCACAGTACTATCTAATGAAAGCGCGAGAACCAAGGTCAACAAGTACGGCAAGGAGACACTGGAAAAAATTCTCCAAGATCCCACGCCAAGCACTCTTCTCAAATTTTCACGCCAATTCTGTGAGAAAACTGGCTTAGGATCTAAAAAACTCTTAGCACTATCAAACAAAGCGGTCGAGTTTGGGGCAATCGGCGCAACGCAAAATATGATCGGTAATGCTATTCACTGCCTCTTGCCCAAGTCTAGGCATCGTACGTTTCTGAAAGAATTTTCAAAAATCGTACCCCGCAAATTCATTTTCGAATCGGAACTCGCAAAAACCGAACCGACTTTGGAAGAAACAAAATAATTTTTTCGAATCGGCATAACGTTTAACTTCTGTTTCGTCTTACCGACGGATTCGGCCGCCTCGGTACTGCTTTTCCTTTTGGGGAAAATTGCGGCGATTTGAAAAGTCACAAGAAATGGATCGGGGAGCTAGGCAATAGTCCATCTAAAGAAGATCGAGACTAGGGGCTTCAAATCCCTGGGTTCCAAACTGATCTCCATCCCTGTTGAAAGAGGATTGGTTGCGCTGACCGGTCCCAATGGATCAGGAAAAAGCAACATTCTCGATGCAATCCTTTTTTGTTTGGGGGAAAACAGCCCCAAAACCCTCAGAGTTCCGAATTTGGGGGCTCTGATTTATGATGGTTCGGTCGAAGAGCAAAAGCCCTCGTCTGCAAAGGTCACATTGCAGTTTGATAATGCGGATCGCAGGGTTCCCGTAGACACGGATACTCTGTCGATTTCAAGGGAGCTCAAACAAACTGGCGAGAGTCTTTACTCGCTCAATGGGAGACACATTCAGCGCAATAACCTGTCAGAGCTTCTGGAACAAGCCCTGATCACCTCCCGGGGTTTGAATATCGTTCTTCAGGGAATGATCACCAGAATTTCTGAACTTGTTCCGGACGAAAAAAGAAAGCTCATCGAACAGATGGTGGGAGTCGCTCAATTTGACGAAAAGAAAGATCTTGCGCTCAAACAGCTGGACGAAGCCGATCGTAAACTCGAGGTGGCGATGGCGAAAATCGGTGAAATCCGGGACAGAGTACAGCAACTGGAGGAAGAGCGAAACGATCAGCTGAGGGTCAGACAGCTCGAGGAGCAGGTCGGTTGGCACCGCGCGGTTTCTATTTCTTCCAAACTTGCCCGAGTTAGGGCAATTATCGACCAACGCAAGCTAGTAGTAGCTGATTCCGGCACCAGACTGCAACAGCTCCAATCGCGCCTCTCCGAAGTTAGAGCAGCGACAGAATCGATGGAAAATGACCGTAGCCTCTTGATCAAAAATGCGATGGACTCCGGTGCTGCAAAAGTAGAACTGGAACTGGGCAAACTAAACAATGAGATTAACTCCCTGAAGCGTGACAGGACGGAGGCGGTAGAGTACGTCGACAAGATTCGACAGATTATTCCCACGCTAGAACAGATGGAAGCAAATCAGGCGGCGAGGATCGGACAGCTGGAAACACAGGTGTCTTCACTGCAGCAGAAACTGGCTGCAGAGGAGGTTCTGAAGAGCGATCTTGTTTTGGATCAGAATCAGTTAACTCTGGAGCGGCAGCAGTTTGAAAAAGAAATAGAAAGCTCCCGGAAGAAACTATCTTCGCTGCGAAAATCCAAGGATTTTCAAGATCAAAAACTCCAGTTTTCGAAAGAAAAGTACAATCAACTTACATCGGAATTGAAAGCGGATCGAGAGAAAAAGCTCGCGATCCAAGATAAGATCAGGTTTTTCGAGGAAGGTCTTTCGACCGCAAAGAAAAATATCCTCGAGCTGGAAAATCTATTGGATTCTCAGCGGAACGAGCTTAGTGATCTAAGATCGTCCAAATCCAAGATCGATCGATTGAGCAAGAGGGTGGAAGCCCAGCTGGGCATTGCACTTTTGATTCTGGAGAAGGCTCAGGAAGCTGTGCGCGATTACGATTCCGAGGTGTCCGCGCTGGAAAACGTAGCGGGTGAGGAGATGGCGATTTCCAAACTCGACCAACTGGGGATGTCGAGTGCCCTGGAGGGATATTACGGCCCTCTCCGCTCTCTCATCAGCTATGATTCTCAATTTGCCCAAGCGGTCGCGGCCATTGGGAAGGAGTGGATGGATGCGATTATTGTCCGGGACATGACTTCCTTGCTCAGAGTTATGGAAGCGGCAAAGAAACTCAAAATCGGCCGCATGACTGCCATCCCTTTGAAAGAAGTAGGAGAGATCGAACCACTAGGGCAGGGTGGGCGTCCGGGAATGATTTCATTCATGACCGAGATCGTTTCTACGGAACCAAGATTGCGTTCGGTGGTGAATTTTGTATTTGGGGATTCGGTTCTGGTCGATTCTCCGAAGGAGGCTTTCGTACTTGCGAGGAGAGGATTTAGGGCGGTTACCCTCCAAGGTGATATCTTTGAACCCGACGTTCTCGCGTATCAAACAGGGTACTCCAAAAAGTATCTTCAGGTGGCGACCCTTTTGGCGCAACAGAAGAGCTACGATGGAATAAAGTACGTTTTAGCCTCTCTGCACAAACTGATTGATAAGAGAAAAGCGGCTATCACGAAACTGCATTCCAGGGCCCTTGAAGTCGGCGGCGGAGAGCATCAGCATGACATGGAGATCTCCAAGATCGAGACTCGACTCGAAACCACAAAACAATTCGTCTCGCGATACGCTGGCGACATCAAGACTTTGGTTGAGCGGCTAAGGCAGACGGAAAGTCAAATCGAACGTTTCTCCCTTGAAACTGGAAAAATGGAGAAACGCACTTTGGCGATTCAGCTCGGCTCCCAAAAACTAGCTTCACTTATTTCTGCCTTCGATCTCTCCACATTTGACGATAAAATCGGCGAACTAAATCGCAGGAGGAACGAGCTGGACTCGAAAATGGATCTCGTCGCTTCGGAAACGAGAGAAATCACTTCGGAAATGACACGGGTCAAGGGAGAGCTTGAAAATAACCAAAGACCTTCGCTGGAGAGATTAAGGCAGAACAGGGCCGAAAGCGAGATTCGGTATCAAGAAAAATCGCAGCTGCTTTTGGACACCGGACCGAAACTCCAAGGATTAGAATCTTCGCTAGCGGCTTTGCGCGAGAGGGAGGCGGAAACTTTGGATCGAGCGGCAAAGTACCAACCGATGCTCGACTCGCTAGATGTAAAATTGAAGTCGCTGAGAGTGGAAGAGGAAGCCCTCAGAAAATCGATATCCTCCGCAGATAAGGAGCATTTTCAAGCAAATACCGACCTCACCAGGCTGTTGGATTCGGAGAGATCCCTAGTGGGAGATCTAGGAATTTTCGGATACCCTGACCCGATCGAGACCTTTGAAGGCGCGGATGAGATCTTGCGCGAACTCCAGAGTGAATTCGACACGCTGAGGAACAACGTCAATTTCAACGCCGACAAAAACTACAAGGAAATTTTTGAAAACTACAAGTATTCTTCGGTGAGGAAAAACGAGCTGGAGAAAGAGAGAAACGCCATCATTATTTTCATAGAGACGATCGATTCTGAAAAGCGCAAAGTGTTCATGGATGCCTTTGAAAGAATAGATCGGGAGCTGAGGGTCATTTTCACAAAAATTACAAACGGCAACGCCTGGCTCGAAATCGAAAAACCGGATTCCATCTTTGACAGTGGAGTGTTTTTGATGGCTCAGTTTCCTGGAAAGCTTCCCAGAGATTCGAGCTCGGTGAGCGGGGGAGAAAAAACAATGTCAGCGCTTTCTTTCATTCTCGCAATCCAAGCAGTCTTTCCTTCTCCTTTCTACGTGTTCGATGAAGTAGATGCCCACTTGGACAGCGTGTATTCAGGAAACCTGGCTGCGATCCTCGCGGAGAGATGCGCGAACTCCCAGGTCCTCATCGTTAGTTTGAAGGATACTGTGGTATCGAAAGCTACCTCCGTCATCGGGGTGTACATGAGCCAAGGGAGCTCCAAGGTCGTGCGGTACCGGAGCGGAATGGAGGTCGAAGTTAGAGCTGAGTGATCTTGCGCCCGATGCGCAGAGAAAAAGAGAGCTTTCGAGGCCACCCCTGAATCTTCTGCTGAATCCGGAAGGAAATAAGATCAACAAGCCCTGGGAGGTCGATCTCGAAAGACTCCTCAAGGTCTTTCTAGACTTGATCACGAAGAGCGAGATTTTAGATCTCCGGCTGTGCGGTTCCGCGGCGCTTTCCTCGGCGCTGATCTATCGATTAAAAGTAGAGACATTGTTCCTTCTCGACAAAATTAAGGAATCTAGGATGCAGAGAATAGACATATCCGGAGAAGTTCCATTACTTCTGGAAATGCCCTTCAGACAGGAAATTTATTCCACTTCAATCGAGGACCTGGTTTCTACTCTTGAGGCGATCCTCGAGGACATCATTCGAGGGAGGAGAAAACAGCAAGAACGTGCGAATTTCCTTCTGGAGCCTGTTTATGAATTTGAGCCGGACAAGTTTCTCAATAAAATTTCTGAGCTCGTCAATGAATTTCGAATGAAAGTCCTCTCGGAGATCAAAACGAAAGTAACCTTCCTTTTTTCCGAATTTTCTTTTGGAAAAGACCCCCTCGAAAAAGCGCAGTACTTCATTTTCTTTTTGTTCCTTGCTATGGAAGGCACGGTGAATTTAGAGCAGACTGAAAACGAGGACATTCTAATTTCAGGAATTCCCGTAACCACGGTCTAGGAGATTCACAAATGGCATCAGCAACCGTTGAAGCAGAAATTCCGTTAGCTGCCACCCTCGAATCCGACACAGGAGTATCTCTTTCCAAAGAAGCTCAAGCGCGAATCGAGGTAGCGCTCTACGCTTCCGGGAGGCCGTTGAGCTTGGAGGAGCTTTCTCGCGTAGCACGAATAAATTCTCGTAGACGCCTCGGAGAACTGATGCAGGAGCTCGCAAGAAAAATCAACTCTGGTTTTGTGGCGATTGAGTTGAAGGAAATCGAGGGCCCGATGTACTCGCTCCAGTTAAAGCCCGTGTATAATTCGATTGCAAAAAGGTTTGCAACAAAGCCCCTACTTTCCACCTCGACGCTGCGAACGCTTTCGTACATCGTTTATCTTCAGCCTGTCAGTGCCCATGAACTGGTGCAGAGAAGAGGCTCTCAGGCCTATGGGCATCTCAAAGAACTCGGAGAAGTGGGATTCCTAAGATTTGAGAGACGCGGCCGCTCTAGAGTGTTCACCACGACAGATGCCTTCGCGGATTATTTTGGCTTGAGCCGGGATCCAGACCAGCAGAGAAAGCAGGTGGCAAAGCAGGGTCTCATCTCCAAAGCCCAATCCGTCGAGAAACCGGTAATGAAAACAAATGATCCAGTAGGACCTTAAGGAAAGCGAGCTGTACTGATGCATTTATATGGCGTAAATAGAGAAGTTTTGTCTTCAAAAAGAAACTCGTGATCATTTTTGGTAAAGCCCATTGAAAACTTGCAGAAGAGGAAACTGACTGGGGGGAGAACCAAGCGCTTCCGTTCGAGGCGCGCTTTTGAAAAAGATGGTTATGCCGCTGAAACTCTACTCGGAGCAGAGGAGCATTACCACCGGCGAACCAGGGGCGGGAGCGAAAAAACGAGCTTAAGATTTGCAGATTCTGTGAACGTGCACGATAATTCTTCAGGTAAAACTCAGAAGGTGAAAATCACCCGGGTCTTGGAAAACCCGGCAAACCGAGACTATGAGCGCAGAGGCGTGATTACCCGAGGTGCGCTCGTGGATACGCAGCTCGGCAGGGCCAGAGTAACCTCCAGACCCGCGCAAGATGGCGTGATCAACGCGGTCCTTCTCGTGAAATAGAATCCAGTCGTATCTTGAAAGATTACAAGCGGTTTGTCCTGTGGATTGATTATTTCAATTCCACGTACAGCCGCGAACAGGGGCGACGGACTCCCCTCAACAAATCAGTAAAAGATCCTACGCTCGACGAATTGACAGAAACTGCGCGGCGCTTGGGGTACAAACCAGTCGCAGAGGTTGCAAAATACCCTTCGCGAATGATGCTTCCCTCGGGCTTTGTCTCTATAGAGAAGAGAACTGGCGAAAAAAAATCCAAGGTGATCACCGAATTTTCAAAGGTGATCGCGGCCGTTAGGGGTGAAAAAACCGCTGCGGCTGCTACCGCTAAAAAGCGCTAACCCGTAGCTTTCAAGAAATGTTGGTTAAGCTGCATCTGCAGCGATCTGAGAAACCATCTGTGAAGACGATTTACCCGATTCTATGAACTTTTTCACGGACTGGCAGCTGCGCTCTATCCCCATCTCGATTTCTTTCTTGAGCTTCAGCTTGTCGATTGCTTTCCCGAAAATTCCGTACCCCAGCTCATAATCGGCCTCAAAAGTCAGTTTCGTTTCCTTG
>JAPCJV010000102.1 GCA_027886785.1 Nitrososphaerota archaeon
GTGAGTCCCAAGATCGCGCCAGTTTTGAGGGCAACCTGATTTATACCAAGGATCAATCCGAGATCACGATTGGGGGTTGAGTCCGTTAAAATGGCGGCACCATCGGAGATTAAGATTGCAGCCCCAACGCCTTGTACTATTCTCGCAATGATTAGCTCAGCGGGCGATTGCGCGAGAGAAGCGAAAGCTGACCCAATGGTGAACACGACAAAACCGATCAAAAAGATCTTTATTTTTCCGACGACATCCGTAACTCTCCCTATGATGAGTAGTCCAACGGTGCTGGCAAGGAGGTAGGATTGGCTGATCCAGATCACCTGATTGATGTCCGCTCCTAAGGATTTTGCCACGACGGGAAGACCCACGATCAAGATGCGCGTATCAATCCCCGCCATCAAAGACCCGATTGAAGTGATAGTTAGGGCAATCCACTTATACTGCATTTGGGATCAAAAGCTGTTCGGAATAGTAGAAGCATTTGCTTACACGCGGTCTCCTCCATTTTTAAATCAAGTTAAATGCTGTTGGAATAATCCAAGAAAAGCATTTGAAGTGGGTCTCCTTCGCAGTCACTTAGTACGATATCTAGCTACATTGTTCTATTAGTCAGACTTGAATCTTGAGAAAGTTTCTTCTTTCCCTTGAAGATACGAAAATACTCCAATGCTTAAATAACTCCTAATAATTGACTTTCACAACTTGGCTGCATCGAAACTGATTCGAATCGTGATTCTGATTGTATTCCTTTTATCTTTCGTAACGATCCCTGTCATTCCCACTACCCACGTAAGGGCACAATCACAACCGAGCTGTCCCTCTAACAGACAGATCGGTTGGACGTTGAATGGTGGGGCTCCTAACAGCATGACTGCCCTAACAACAGCTGTTTTCAGTGGATTCGTGGCAGGTGAATTAGAGTACTGGGGAGCGTATCCCAGCGAAGGGCCCACCGGCATTCAATATTACAACGAATCGATTGTGGACTGGGTGAAGTCTAATGCTAACTATACTCAGTGGACGCTGAATGTTAAGCCCGGTATTAGATGGTCAGATGGCTCATTGATTAATGCCACTGATATATTAACGACCTATAGTTCCCAGTACGCTTTCAATTCCAGTTTTGATTTTACAAATGTTCATAGTGAAGTAACAAAACAATACGCCCTAAATTCTAGCGCTGCCGTTTTTGTGTTGAATAAGACTGATGCACACTTCCCGGAAACAATTAGCCCCATCGTTTTCACGAGCGTGATCCCAGCTTCTGCCGCGAGACAAGGCGGCTCCACTTATCAGGGGTTCGGCACTCCGGTTGTAACTGGACCTTTTGGAGCTGTTAATTACCAAGCTGGACAGACGCTTATGGTGATGGCACGGAATCCATACTTTAATTCTACTGGACTTCCCGAGCCACAGGCTTGCCAGTTGAATGTCAATTTTGTGGAATCTGATGCTGACGCGGCAACGCTACTTCAAGAAGGGGGTACGGATCTCGCGGTCATTTCCCCCGCATCTGTAGCGTCAGTTTTGAAGAATCCCAACGTGCACATCATCAACGAGGTGGATATGCAAGTGACCCCAGCAACCTTCAACATAACCACCTATCCGTTTAACATGACTGCGTTCAGACAAGCTCTCGCCTATTCAATCGATGAAAGTGCCATTGCTGCACAGGCGTTCGCGGGATACGCAGATCCGGCTTGGAGTGCACAGGGCATAGTACCCCCATTGATCTCTAATTTGTACAACCCGAATCAGGTAAAATACAGCCTCAACACAACAAAGGCTCTCGCACTTTTGAGTTCCATCGGAATAACAAAGGGATCTGATGGGTTACTTCATTATCCGAATGGAGGAGGAGTCGTTACCTTGAGCATATGGGGAGATACGGAACATGCTCCCGATGTAGTAGCTGCAGGTGTGGTTGCGACCGATCTACAGGCGATAGGCATTCAGGCGACGACCAACATAGTTGCAAGATCGTCCATCACTTCACTGACAAGCGTTGCCCCGAATACTATGTATATCGTGACCGGGGAAGCACCGATCTTTGCTTCGGCTTCTGTGGACGCGCTACCTGGATGGGATGTTTATGCGCATCCTGCAATTCCCAGTACTTATTGGGAGTACCCGGCCTCTGTGAATAATGAGTACAACGGTAACTTGAGCATTATTACCAAGTCCGCCAATCTAACCGTGGAAGCCCAAGCATTGAACAATATTGAAGCGATCAATGCCGCGAACCTCCCGACACTAATATTGTGTTATCCATCCCAGCTATGGGGGTACAGTACACTCCATTGGACCAACTGGCCAGTTTACCCGAGCGGATGGATTTATCTCAATAACAACGTTTTCGCTCAAGCGTTCGCGCAATTGCAGCCGGTGACGAATTCAAGTGGTTCAACCGCGACGGTCATCTCCACCTCAGTTCTGACCTCTGCTATTACGGTCGCACCTACAACGACCGTGGCTACTTCAACCGTGGCTTCGGTGGCAACCTCAATAGTGACAGTACCTGTAACCACCACCGTAGCAACATCGATAGTGTCTACGACTGGGAATGGTGGTGGCGTTTCAGATACCGTGTTCTATGCGGTTATCGCAGTCGTTGTAATACTCCTGGTGGCAGTCGCAGCGTTATTCATGAGTCGTTCCAGACAGGCTCCAAAGAAATAACTACGGGAGAGCGAGCCAGCCGCCGGGGATCTTAGCGACTAAGCTCTTCCGTATACCCTTAAGATCCTTAGCATTGTTTGATTTCATGCCGGAGTAGAGTCAGAGAGCAGTGCGCTACATCGTTCGGAGAGCAATCACATACGCTGTAGTATTATTTGTGGCGCTTCAACTAGATTTCATACTGCCCCGGCTGGCACCGGGAAGCGCTGCTTCGGTACTCGCTCCAGCAAGCAAGTTTGCTCCGCAAGCGGCGGCGCTGATCACTGCCAGATTCGGTCTTGACCAACCCCTGTCGGTGCAGTATGTTCTATTTCTGAAAAACATCTTCCTCAATTGGCCGCCGTTTTTTGGAGTCTCGTTCGTGTATTACCCCATCCCGGTTACTACACTATTCTTCCAACGGTTTCTGTGGACGCTGCTACTGATTGGCACGAGCTTCGCCCTCGCGGTAATTATTAGTTATTTTATGGCGGCTGCGGCTACGCTAAGAAGAGCGGGCAAGTTCGATATCGGCGCGCTCTATACTTCTGTAGTACTCCAAGCGGTACCGGTGTACTGGTTTGCTTTGGTACTCCTTTGGGTTTTTGGAGTCTATTTGGGGTGGCTACCCCTCTTTGGGAATGCAGCTTTTGGGGCCACCGGGCAGAGCTACGTAGTCAGCGTGGCGGAACATGCAATTCTTCCTATCACGGTTTTGACCCTCTCGCAGCTGGGCGAGAACTATATGTTGCTTAGAGGCTCTGCCCAAGAAGTACTTCAGAGCGATTATATCACATCTGCTAAAACGCGAGGATTGAAGAACAGCACACTCTCATTCACTTACATCATGAGGAATTCATTGCTGCCGTTCGTTTCAATATCGAGCTTTTCGATAGCCAGCCTGATTAGCAGGGTGGTGCTGGTCGAGGCGGTTTTCGGTTATCCCGGAGTCGGAGATCTTATCGTCGACGCTGCCCTGGGCAGGGATTTCCCGGTTTTACAGGGGAGCCTTTTTCTCGTGACGGTCATAGTGATCATTGGAGGCCTCGTCGGGGACGTACTGCTGACACGTCTTGACTCGAGGATAAAGTGAGGAAATAAAATGTCGATCCTCTCTCGCGGTCGTCCGATTGTATCGCTTTTCTCCACGATCTTCCGCACTAAAGCTGCAAAGGCTGGAGGCCTAATACTAGCTTTTCTCCTACTGTTAATTCTGGTAGGACCTTTGATTGTCACTTACTCTCCTCAAGCTATTGTCGGTCTTCCCAATTTGCCCCCGGAGGTTGCGCATCCCTTTGGTACAGATTATCAAGGGCACGATGTATTCAGCCAACTCGTCTGGGGATCCTATCCTTCTCTCACACTAGCATTCGTCTCCGCGCTTGGGGGATCGCTCCTCGGCTTCGCCGCCGGCGTTGTGTCGGGGTATTATAGAAAGGCGGAGAGCGTTATCGCAGGAGCAACTGATGTGGTTCTGTCTTTCCCCACAATTCCGTTACTAATTATCATCAATGTAATTTTTCCCGGCAATGACTTCATAGAGGCGTTAACCCTTATCTCAGTTCTGTGGGCTCCCGTTTCCCGAGCTGTTAGGGCACAGACGCTCGTGGTGAAGAGATTGTCTTACATTGACGCAGTAAGGATGAGCGGAATGAGAGATTTCAAGATAATCTGGAAAGTACTCGCCTTCGAAGTAGCGTCGATCGGAATGGCGTTTTTCATTATCAGCCTTTCGGTGTCAGTGATCCTGGTGACGGCCCTAGAATTTCTGGGAGTAGGCAACCCTCTCCACGTTACTTGGGGAAGCATACTGTTCTGGGCTCAGAAATACGCTTTCGGATTTGGTGATTGGTGGTGGGTCTTGGCACCAGGAGCTGTTATTTCACTTGTGGCTGTTAGCTTTGCGTTGATGGGCCTTTCCTTCGAGGAGATCATGAATCCGAGACTGAGGGTGTAGCGCGATGTCGGCCACTCCTTTGCTGAAGATCTCGGATCTTAGCGTTCAGTACTTTGCAGGGCAAAGTTCGGTCCGAGCTCTCGACGGAGTCTCGCTCGAGATCCCCTCGAAAGGATACTCCTTGGGGGTCGTAGGCGAATCTGGTAGTGGAAAAACGACCCTTGGAATGAGCATCATGAATGCTATCGAGCGACCTGGAAGAATAAGCGGGGGACGGATTGAGTATGAAGGGACAGACATTCTAGGCATGGCAAAAGGGGAGCTGAGGAACTATCGCTGGAAAGAAGTCTCGATGATTTTTCAATCGGCCATGAACTCCCTGAACCCAGTGAAGACGATCTCTCACCCCATCGCGGAGGTAATGAGAGAGCACTTGAAGGTTCCGAAGAAGGAAGCCTACAAAAGGGCCAAGGAACTCCTTTCGGAAGTACGAGTCGACCCGAGCCGCGCGAACGCTCATCCGCACGAGTTCAGCGGAGGAATGAGACAAAGAGTTGTAATTGCCCTAGCTCTAGCCCTTTCGCCAAAACTACTCATAGCAGATGAGCCTACATCAGCTCTTGATGTTGTTGTGCAAAAACAGATTCTCGGAATGCTCCGGGAAGAGGTGAAGAATAGAGGATTATCGCTAATTTTCATCACCCATGAAATTCCCTTGCTTGTCGGATTGGTGGAGAAAGTGGCCGTCATGCAATCGGGAAAAATCGTTGAACTCGGTCCGCTGGAGAAAGTCCTTTCCAATCCTCTTCACCCCTATACCGAGATGCTCATATGGAATCTGCTAACGATGCGCACATCTAAGGAGTCACTCAAATATACCGGATTAGATGCGCATTCTGAGGGAGCTACACATCCGATTCAAAACGCATGTCAGTACTCCGATCGTTGCAAGTACGTCTTCCAAAGATGCAAGGTCGAAAGTCCGGTCCTGACAGAAGCCGAACATGATAGGTGGGTAGCTTGCTTCAAGTACGAATGAACAACGGAAAGGCAATCCTGCAAGTCAGAAATCTCCGTGTAACGTTTCAGGAGGGTTTGCGAAAAAAGTCCATAATCAGAGCTGTAAACAATGTCTCTTTCGATCTCGAGGAGGGAGAGGTCTTATCATTAGTGGGCGAAAGTGGTTCTGGAAAGACAACCATCGCAAGGACCATCGCTGCCCTGAATCCAGCTACTTCGGGAGAGATGTTATACAAAGGGACGGAGGTCTCATCACTTCGAGGAAAAGATCTCCTGAACTACCGCCGCGAGGTGCAGGTGGTGTTTCAAGATCCCTATGAATCTCTCAATCCTAGGTGGGACGTTTTTACTACCATCGCGACCCACCTGCGATATCTCGGTGAAGCTAAGAACAAACCCGAACTTCAACAGCACGTGTCACAGATTCTCCAAGAAGTAGGGCTGCAACCGGAAATTGTATTGCATAGATTGCCGCATCAGCTCAGCGGGGGTGAGAGACAACGGGTAAACATCGCAAGGGCCCTCAGTCCCAACCCGAAACTTTTGCTCGCTGACGAGCCTATTACTATGCTGGACGCCTCCCAGCGCCTAAATATTCTCAAACTGCTCATCCAACTGAAGGAAAAGAGAAACCTCACCGTGATGCTGATCACTCATGATCTCGCGAGTGCTAATGTAACAAGCGATAGAACCTTCATCATGTACAGAGGGAATCTGGTCGAAGCCGGTCCGACACAGACGGTGCTGTCCAGACCTCACCACCCTTACACTGCACTTATCCTGAGCTCCATGCCGGACATAGAAGCGAGAACGAAGGAGAGCGATGGCGAGATTATTTCTTCAATCGATGAAAAACAAATCGTTACCCAAGGATGCATATTCAGGCCGCGATGTAAGTACTCCACGGAAATCTGCGCGCGAGTAGAACCGGAACTTGTAGAAAAATCTCCAAACCATTTGTGCGCGTGCCATAATTTTCTGAACTAGCCTGGAAAGTTTCTAATCTCCTAGGCAA
>JAPCJV010000103.1 GCA_027886785.1 Nitrososphaerota archaeon
ATCAATCTCTTCGGGGTCTATGGAGGATTGCCCCCGGACTTTCTGTGGGCAAAGAGAGTTCTCGAAAGCTATTATCGGAGGCTTCCCTTTGAAAAGATAGTCACGCACAAATTCCGGCTGGACGAAACTGAAGTCGCTCTAAAAACAATGAGAAAAATGGAAAGTATGAAAACCGTAATCGTTCCCGGATGAGAATCATGCTACGCGAAGGCCTAACTCAAACCCATCCAGTCCCGAAAGCGGCTTTGTCTTGCTTGGGAACAATAAAAAAAGGAGAAGGCCTTAGGGCGTTATGCCTAATTGGCCAGCCATCGATGCAGTGTCCCAATAGGATTGGATCCGCTGAATCTTACCGTCTGTGAAATCCATTCTGAAAGCTCCCGTTAGCTTGTAGGATTTGCCTGTCGGCGCTTGGTTGCCCATTTTTCCCCGCATCGTCCCTCCATGAGATATTTCTGCTACAACTCTGTCATCTTCTGCCGTAACGGCAACAGCCTCCATCTTCATGTCTGGGAACGTGGTGTAGATCGAGTTCCAGTGTTCTCTAGCCTGTTTTTTTCCGTTAGCTGCGGGCATGTTCTCTCCGGCAGCACTCCTTATGGTGATGTCATCGGTCACGAAGGTAATCAGCTTGTCGAGGTCGTGTGCCCTGTGTGCGCTTATCCATTCGTCGAAAGTTCGTAAATTTTCTTGCTTGCTCATGGCGGAGAGTGAATTAGGTCAACAATAAGAACTCACTTCGACTTTGATTAGAAAAATCGCACCAGATTGGATAAATAAGGACGGTTCTCGGAATCAGATTAAGGAAAATGGACAGCCTTGATGTGAGAATCATACGCGAGATGCTCGAAAGTAAGGCAACATCTCCCGTTGATTCAAACGTGAGGAAGTCTTTGTCTTCCATCGCCAGAAAACTAAAAGTTGACGAGAATACCGTCAAGAACAGAATTGAGGGGCTCAAGAGATCGGGATTCTTGAGAGGCTGGTGGGTGGGCGTAAATCCCAACTTGGTCAGTCAGAAGATGACGCAAGTCTGGTTTGATGTGAATAGTGCGTCTGCAAAACAGGACGTGATCAAGAAAGTGTCGCTCATCCCAGGAGTGGCAGTGATAAAAAATCTCTTCGGGAATTCGCTTTGCATTGCATTTTACTATGAGGGTGAGCGGACGCTTAGGCAGACGACCGAGCTTATTTCGAGTATTGCGGGATCTAGTTCCGCAACCACTGCGAGCGAGCCTTTTCCCACTTGCAGGATTACCTTGTCAAGTGATGATCTGAAGATAGTAAAAAGTCTTCAGAAGGAACCACTAAAACCATACACTGAGATCGCCAGGGAACTCGGACTATCCGTCAAGACGATCAAGAGGAGGATTATCCGGCTCACCGAAGGGGACGCCCTTTACATTGTTGCTGAATTAGATCCAAAGTTTTTGAGCGGAGGTATTGTTTGCGGCCTTTTGATCTTTTATGACGATCCTAGACCAGATGATTTAGTGGAGGACATTATCTCCTATCTGGGTGACAAGCTAATGTTCGCCAATTTAGACGATCTTCACCACGGATATTTTGCCTTCATAATTACAAATTTGGCGATGGCGCAGCAAGTCTTAGATTGGGCTTTGGATCGTACAGGAGTTTCGAGCGGAAGGATTGACATTGTGCAAGAAGTGATCTCATTATATTCTGTATATGAAGAGCAATTAGAAAAACTTCAGCACCGCTCGCTCAATAGCGCCTGCTAATTCAATTCCTCGAAATCCCCCAGTTCTTATCTCTCGAAATTAGCTTAGCCTTTCTTGGACATTTAGTTCGTTTAGCGAAGCTCGTAGAGTTGCTATTGACGTACTCAGCCTCTGCCCTAAAGCTGAACTCTGTAACTGTGGTTCACTTCTTAAGGCGCTGTTTAGAACATCAAGCATAGTTCTGAAGTCCAACAGAAATTGACGTAAGTTTAGTTGAAGCTGACGGTCTCTATCTCTTCCATCATTTTCTAATCTGATGTATTCTTCTAAGGTCTCTTTGAGCGGCATTTAAAGCAAATAGAATCTACAGAGGAATCAACTTCAATTTAACTATCGTTGGGTCAGGTGTGGACTTTTTCCAACTATCATTAGAGTCATCCCACTATCGTTCGCGGGTAAAGTTCCTGCCCGTGTCCTAATTCCTATAGGTAACCCTCTGCATGAGTTTCCTTGTTTGGGTTTGGGCTTGGAACTAGTCATGAAAATCTATGCCTGATTTCCGGAGCTCTTCCCGGATCCGAGCTCGCCTTTTTTCAAATTCTTCAATCGCCCAGTTCTCGACCTTCATATGGTGTGTGATCGTTTCGTCGAGTACAAGCCAGCTCTCAAAATCCGCGATGCGCGGCTTCCACGATTCCTCGGATTCCCCCCTCTTCCTCCTGATGTACTTCTCGATGATGGGAATTTCATCCTTCGACACCCCGCCGCGTTCCTCCAACTCTCTTCTTAGTTTGTGATAGAACCGCGGCACCCTTTCCCCGATGCGAAAGTGGGCGACTTCGTGGAGAAGCGTCAAAAAGAGCATCTCGTTTTTGGTGAGTTTCATTTTCCGGTATTTCGGTCCAATTCGGTACGCGTAGCTCAACCCCAGGGCGATCGCATCCGCGTCGGTGTCCTGCCGTGGGGAGAGCCGGATCACTTTGCGCTCCATGTTTGATTGGCCTCCGGCGCCCCTAGGCAAGCGCCGGTCGAGCTTCACCCGTACTCCGTGCAGATACCTCTGGGCAAAGTCGTTCAACACCCCTTCGAGGCGGGAAGCTTCCCCAGTGCGCATTACAATATGGTTCTTTCTCCCGTACTGTTAATTAGATAGACTCCTTTTCTTCAGCTCCTTAGCGGGCAGGATCTTTCGTGTCGGACTACAGGCTCACTGCAGACATCTGTACCTGCGAGATCTGCCAGGACACATGGGCTACGATCTGCCAGTCCATGCACCACATGTGCTGCTTCGAGCAAGACCGCGTATACTTGGACGCGCTCGCAAATGACGAAATGCTCGATTAAGTCTTTGAACTCACCTGCCAGCATTCCCTTTTATGATGACGCAAATAAACCGGCGGCGATCATGAACTATAGAGATCTCGAAACCCCAGCGCTTCTGGTTGACCTGGACCTCATGGAGAAAAACATCCGGCGAATGTCAGAATTCTTTCGGGGAAAGAAAGCAAAACTACGGCCCCACGTCAAAAACCACAAAACGCCGATCATCGCCCTAAAAGAAATCAAGGCCGGAGCAGTAGGAGTTGCGGTCGCAAAGCTCGAAGAAGCCGAGGTGTTCGCGTGGTCTGGGGTCAATAACATCATGATCATGAGCCAGATCGTCACCGACGAAAAAATCGAGAAACTCGTAAACCTCTCAAAACAAGTGGATGTGATCGTAGCTGTTGACAACCCCGATAACGTGGCAAAACTCTCAAGCATTGCTCAAAGAAAGGGCGCCAAACTCAACGTCGTGATCGAGGTGGACATCGGGCAGCACCGAGCGGGAGTAACTCCTGGCGAACCAGCCCTAAATCTGGCGAAAAAGATAGTTTCTTCTCCTGGTCTTCGATTCAGAGGGATCGGAGGCTATGAAGGCCACATCAGCCTGGTCAAAGATCCAAGTGAGAGAAAAATGGAGGACGAAAAATCCTTGAAACTGCTCGTGGAAACCCGCGATCTCTTGGAGAAAAATGGTATCCCTGTCGAGATCGTGAGCGCGGGAGGTACCGGCATCTACAACATCGCAGGCGTGTATCCGGGAATTACAGAGGTACAGGCGGGCTCGTACGTTATGATGGACGTGGTGTACCGCGACTGTGGGATAGATTTTGACTGTGCTCTAAGTGTGCTAGCAACGGTGATAAGCGTCCCTTCGGAGGACCGGGCGATTTTGGACACCGGAGTGAAAAGTGTCACTACAAACCAGGGACTACCGGAAGTGAAGAATGCACAGGGCATCGAGGTTACGAAATTATCCGCGGAACACATGCACTTGAAGTTGGCAGAAAATCACATGCCCCTTAAGGTGGGCGACAAAGTCGAAGTCCTGCCTAGCGACTGCGATACGACGGTAAACCTCCACGACCGGCTTTATGGGATAAGAAACGGGGAAGTGGAAGTCGTCTGGCCGATCCTAGCACGTGGCAAATTCCGATAGCTCGGTAAAAGGTCATGGTGCGAAATGCTTGTCGACAATGAAATCATCGTTCAAATTCTCTGGCATCCACGCGATTCTTGCTACCCCATTTGACGAACAAGAAGAAGTTGATGTGGAGAGTCTCAAAATCACCTGGTCCAATTTGAACTTGATGCGGGAGTAGATGGACTGACAGCTCTTGCGATTCTTGGAGAGGGGGATCGACTTTCTGATTTGGAAAGAACTCTTGTATTGAATACAATTCTTGAAGCCACGAATCAGAGGGTCCCATTGATCGCTGGCACTGGAGCTTCAGGAACTCATACGGCAATCATTCGTAGTAAAGAAGCCGAGAAGTTAGGCGTTGACGCAGTGATGATCGCTCCGCCTCATTTGCTGAAACCCAACGATGATGCTATCGTGGAATATTATTCTCAAATCGCGAAGAGCATTCATATCCCAATAATAATTCAGGACGAACCACTGACATATGATGTGCATTTTTCTCCGGATCTGATACGAAAGACTTTGCACAATCGAAGGAATCGGAGCAATAAAAATTGAAGATGCTCCTACGTTACCGAAAATCACACAAATTCGAAGGCTCGTGAAAGAAGAGAAGCTTCCTATTTTTGGAGGTTTAGGCGGTCTTTACGCTTTTGAGGAGCTTTCGAGGGGGGCGTCTGGGCTCATGACCGGTTTTGCTTTTCCGGAAATCTTGTCAAAAAATCTACAGGAGCTTCAAAGCAGGAAACAAGCGAGAAAGTCAAACGGTCTTCTACAAGATGCTTCCCTTAATCAGATATGAGGCACAACCTCTCATTGGTCTCGCTATTAGGAAAGAAATTCTTCGGAGGAGGAAAGCGATTCGGAATTCGGCGATACGGTCTCCAAGCATCAATCTTGATGCAGAAGGACTTCGGGAGCTTGACGATCTTCTGGCGACTTTGGGATTTGCTTCAGAATATGGTTAAGTAATGATTAGATTTCTCGCCTAATTTTTTAGGCAATCTGAAAGGGCGAGTGCTGTCTATCCAAAGGTTACTGTGTTGAAGAGGGGCATGATATCGACGCCGCCTGACAGCGGGTCAAGTAGAAAGCTGTGGACGACGCCCTTCTGCCAGACGATCGAGCCACTTCCATACAATAGCCCAAGCTCGAGGGGAACGTAGGGCGCATCGTTGTAGATCTGCACCTGCGCCAGTTTTATCTGGGACTGGATATACGTAATGTTCGAGCTCGTGAAGAAAGCATTCAAGCTATTTTGGACAGTAGGGTTATAGTAAACTGCTGTGTTGCCGAGAAAGGAGGTGTTGCTTACAAAGTCCGCCCATGCGTCGACAGGTGTGAGCGCGCTCGGTGCCCAGGCCGCGCCACCGTTTATTGTGATATGGCCATTGACAGCGCTGTTGTTAAGATTAGTCGCGTAAGTGCCCTGACTGGCATAATATGTGCCGGATTGAACAACCAATATGTTGACGTTAATGTTCAATGCGGCAAGATCGCTTTGCACAATCTCCCCGATTACCTCGCATGGTAAACAACTGCTTGAAGTGTAATAGGTCAATGTGGGGAAGCTGGTGATATTCGCCTTTGCCAAGTATTGCTTTGCTAGCGTTAGGTTGTAGGAGTAGGGGGGCAGGTTCGCCAAGTTGTAAAACTGCTGGAATGCAGGGTACTCGGGTGCGACCCCCTCCGTGGCATTCCCTAGGAAGGCCTTGGCGATTATGTCTGGATAATTAATTGCGTGTACTATGGCCTGCCTCACGGCGGTAATATTGGTCGGATACAAATGAGTATTCAAAGAGATCAACATTTGAAGAGCAAAGTGTTGGGGCAGGGTAAAGTAGCTGTACTTGGCTGGATTGGCAGTCACTAGGTTCCAATCGGCGGACTCTACCACGGACAATTGCGCTGCCCCTGTTGAAAGGTCTGTGTATCTGGCAAGATCGTCAAGCTTTGTGTTGATTATTACATTTTTGACGTGCCCCTTGTCGAAGAACGGGTTTTGTGCAACCTGCGCAGTCGTCCAATTCTTAGCCCAATAGTTCGGATCTTGAACGAACTGAACGAAGCTGTTCGCTGAGACCTGCGTCACCATATAGGGTCCTGTGCCTGGGAGAGGGTTCAGATTGAAAAATGAGTTGAAGGTCGTCGGCGTGCCAAAGCCTCCGTGATGGAGCAAGTACTGCACATCAAAGATCTCCCCCTCGAACCCAGCTAGCAATCCGGGGAACCACAGAAAAGGTGCATACATGTTGAAAACTATTTGATTCGGTCCAGTAACGTAAATTGGCCAAGATGTGTTTTTCATCATGCTCAATGCCGGTTGCGTCGGATTGATTAGGCCGCTCTGATTCAGAAGAGCTATGTTGTCAGGCCCAAAGTTTACAGCAGTCATGTTGACAGGACCATACGATCCAAGCCATGTC
>JAPCJV010000104.1 GCA_027886785.1 Nitrososphaerota archaeon
AAGAAGTTCACGCAACGGGCGCCGAAGTATTGGTAACCGCCACGCCCAACGAGCAGTTGCATGTTTCCGAAGTTCTCGCAAAACAGAAATCGAATCTTCAGATCGTCGATGTCATGCAAATTCTCGCGCAGTGTATGTAGCGCTTGGAATTCTAAATAAGAGGCGCAAATTTTAAGCCATTAGGAAATTTTTCGCGGAACAGAAAATAATTGCAAGCTTCAAAAGATTTTGATGTTATTGTCATCGGTGCAGGGCATAACGGTCTCACCTGTGCATCGTACCTGGCAAAGGCCGGGATGACAGTCCTCGTTCTTGAACAGTATAAATCAGTGGGGGGAATGACGCTCACTGAAGAAATCACCCTCCCCGGATTTAAGAGCGATATCCATTCTTATTCCCACACCTTCGACTTGCTCTCTCCGGCAATAGAGGATCTGGAACTGAAAAAATACGGGTTGGATTTTGTTTTTCCCGATCCTACCTTCTCCAACGTATTTCCGGATGGAAAGACAGTATCCGTCTGGCGCAATCTCGAAAAGACATGCGAAAGCATTGCGAAATTTTCGAAGAAAGACGCCGAATCTTGGCGCCGGCTGCATGAAATGTATCTCGGGGGTAAACAAAATACGATCAAACTTCTCTTCGGACCTCCGCCTCCCTACGGGATACTTGCAACCGAACTAGAAAAATCGGCCGCTGGGATGGAAATTTTCCGGTCTCTACTGATCTCAGTTAGGACGTGGGCTAACGAGTGGTTCGAGTCAGACGAGGTAAAGACGCTCTTCGGATCGTGGGCGATGCATGCTGGATTCTCGTTGGAGGATTCTAACGGAGCCGATTTTGTTTTCCTGATTACTTCAATTTGTCAAGATTCCGGAAACGGCTTGGTAAGGGGAGGTTCAGGAGGGATTGCACAAGCGCTTACAAAATATTTGATGGTTCACGGAGGAAATGTGTTGACGAATGCGTTCGTGGACAGGGTCATCGTAACAAATGATGTGGCGACGGGCGTGCAACTGAAGGATGGCAGGTCGTTTAATGCAAGAAAAGCCGTCGTGTCCGCTGTAGATCCAAGACAGACTTTCCTGCGGTTCATCGGAGAGGATAAACTTGACCCTCTGCTCGCGCACAAGGTAAAAAGAATGGATTTTGGTAGCGCTGTAGGTACCATGCACTACGCTTTGGATTCCCAGCCGAAATATATTGGAGGGGATGAAGTAGACAACGCAGCCTACGTTCATCTGACACCCAACTTTGACTCGATGGCCAAAGTTTGTTACGAATGCAGAGCAGGCCTGATTCCCGAAAATCCTTGGTACCTTGCAACCAACGACTCTGTTTTTGACAAATCCAGGGCTCCTCAGGGAAAATACGTGATAAAGTTCCTTCTCTGCAACCTGCCTTACAGAATAAAGGGAGATGCCCGAAAAGAGATCTCGGAAGGGGATTGGGATCTAGTGAAAGAGAAAGTTGCGGACCGCGTCGAAGACAACGCCTCACATTATATTAGGAATCTAAGGCAGATCAAACTAAAGAGGGTCGTAGAATCGCCAGTCGACCTTGAAAGAAGAAATCCGAATACTGTCGAGGGGAGTTTATTGAATGGAGCAGCGCAGATCGAACAATTCTTCGGCTTTAGGCCCTTCCCCGGATATTCTCAGTACAAGACAAACATTGAGAAATTGTATATGTGTGGTTCCTGTACCCACCCCGGTCCCGGTGTGTCGACTGCACCCGGCTACAACGCCTCAAGGATCATACTGCAGGATTTAGATGTCAATTTCAACAATTTGACCTCCCTCCGATAAATCTTCGCAACCGAGAAAAACTCATTTAACGTTCGCATAGCTCGCGATGGAACAGATTTCGGAATCATTTACTTGGAGAAGTGAATTGAAGAAATGGTAGAGTACAAACTTTCGGAAAAGCAGCTCGGGCTTCAAAAATCTGCGAAGGATTTCGCCGAAACTGAACTGAAACCGGTGGCACAAGAATTCGATAGAAAAACCAATCCTTGTGAATGTTTTCCGTCTGAAGTCTACGCAAAGTCCGTCGAGAGGGGATTTCAAGGAATCTATGTACCTCAAGAGTATGGCGGCCTGGGTCTGGGAGATTTCGAAGCCGCATTGGTGTTTGAAGAAATTGGAGCGGCGGACGCGGGATTTGGGAGTGCACTGTGCATTTCAGCTGCCATTTCTCAGGGGATCATTCATTTTGGAACAAAAGATCAGAAAGAGAGCTGGCTCCCAAAAATTGCGAGAAAAGGAGATTGCGTCCTCGGATTTGGCGTCACAGAATATGGCGCGGGCTCTGAGGCTTACGTCGCCAATGCGGATCCCAAGGTGGGGCTCCAGACCACATCTCGGCTTGAAGGAAAGGACTACATCGTAAACGGAAGAAAACATTTCATTTCCAACGGTGGAGTCGGCAAGCTGTACGGGCTTGCAACCCGTAGTACTATGGATAGGCCCATGTTCGAGACCATAACCATTTTCATGGTCGACGAGGCCACTCCCGGTTTCAGGATTGGGAAAATCGAAGATAAGATGGGACAGAGGCTGATGTTAAACGGAGAGCTAATTTTTGAAAATGCGCGCGTTCCCTTAGAAAACCGACTGGGTGAAGAAAAGCAGGGGGCGGGCGTCATGGTCGATGTAGCTTGCAGCACCACCGTGACCATAGGAGCGACTATGGTCGGTTTGGCCAGGGCCGCTTACGAGGCGGCGCATCAGTATGCCCTAAAAAGAATCTCAGGGGGCCAACCACTCATAAATCATGAAGCAATTTCTCTTCTCTTGGCTGACATGAAAATAGGAATCGAGAGCGCGAGGGCGCTATTATGGCAGGTAGCTTGGATGAATGACAATGTAAGGAGGGATTATCCCCAGTCTGCTATGGTCAAAGTATATTGTGCTGAAGTCGCAAAAATGGCAACGAACCACGCTCTGCAGATTCACGGCGGATTTGGTTACATGAGGGACAGCGGCCCGATTGAGAAATATGTGAGAGACGCGACAGTCGCCACCATTTATGACGGGACCGGAGAAGTACTGAAGCAGTGGGTCTCCGGGTCGCAGCATTTCTAGAGGAGTCTTTTCAGCCTAAAAGAACTCGGGGAGAAATGTTAGAAAATGGCACAGGTAGCAGTTGCAACACAAAAACAGCTCGTGGGACAGAGAATCAAGCGCAAGGAGGATCTACGGTTAGTCACAGGAACGGGACGATATATCGATGATCTAAACCTGCAGAATTTGCACCATGTGGCAATATTGAGAAGTCCCTACGCGCATGCGAAAATTAGGAAGATCGATGCGTCAAGGGCACTTTCTCTTCCTGGTGTAATCGCGGTTCTCACGGGAAAAGACATCGTCGAAATGAGTAATCCGATGGCAGTCGCTCCTCCAATTCCGATCTCATATTACTCGATGGCTGTGGAGAAAGTACGGTTCGTGGGGGAACCGGTTGCAGCAGTCGTGGCTCGAGACAGGTATGTCGCAGAAGATGCTTTGGAGCTCATCGATGTGCAATACGATCCTCTGCCTCATGTTCTCACAATTGAGGATGCAATCGATCCTAAATCGCCCCTAGTTCATGACGAGGTAAAATCGAACTTTGCTTGGAAAAAGAAACTCACCTATGGAAATGTCGATAAGGATTTCGAGGGTTCGGACGAAGTAATTACTGAAAAATTTTCGGTTCACCGGGTAAGCTCGGCCCCGATGGAGACGTTTGGAGTGGTCGCGCATTTCGACAAGTTTTCCAAGTCCCTACTGGTTCACTCTACAAGCCAGATTCCGGGGGCACTCCTCGCAATCCTGTCTGGTTCACTCAAAGTTCCCCAATCTCAGATTCGCCTCGTAACCGGAGACATCGGGGGTGGCTTTGGAGTAAAGTTGGGATTGCCTTACTTGATCCTCATGAGCGTCATCTCGATGAAGACGGGAGTTCCGGTGAAGTACGTTGAAGATCGACGCGAGAGTCTTTTGGGTCTCCAGCACGGAAGCGAGACCGAGTACGAGGTACAAGCTGCGGTTAACAGGGATGGGACGGTAAAGAGCCTTCGCATTGAAGTGTTTGAAAATATCGGTGCATATCCCGCCTTTCCGGAGCCAGAAGGGATTCTGGAGCAGCTGTACTGCGGGGCGTATAAGATCGGAAGCTATGCCCTAAATGCCAATGTGGTAATGTCCAACAAGTGTGTGACCGGGCCATGTCGAGGGTACGGCAGATACAATGTGGCGTTTATGCTGGAACGTCTGATGGATTCTATTACGAAGAAATACGGATTAGACCCCAGCGAGGTAAGATTCAAGAATTTTATTCAGCCTAACGAGTTTCCCTACACTGCCCCAAATGGCAATCTCTACGACAGTGGTAATTATTCCGAAAATTTGAGGAAGGCTCTCGAAGTATTCGGGTACGATGCGGCGCGAATGGAGCAAAGGCGCGCAAGGGATGACGGCAGACTCCTAGGGATCGGAATGGCGTTCATCATAGAAATCGGGACCCCCAACTTTGCGCACTTTAGCCTCGTTACCGACAAACCACCGTACTCTCTCCTCAGCAACAACACTGAGATCGCGACTGTAAGGATCGAAACCACAGGAAAAGTTAGCGTAACGAGCGGGCTCTCCCCTCAAGGTCAGGGACATGAGACCGTAATTTCGCAGATTGTGGGAGACGAATTAGGCGTTCTCTACGATGACGTATTCGTGGATCCGGGATTCGACAGCAGTACTCATCCTTTCACTGGAGCTTCGGGAACCTACGGTAGCAGGTTTGCGGGAGTCGGTGCGAGCGCGGCCGCTCTGGCTGCGAGAAAAGTAAGGGAAAAACTCCTTACGATAGCGGGACTGATGATCGGGGAGAAACCAGATAACCTTGACATTGCGAACGGTCTGATTTTTGCCAAGAATTTCCCTGCGAAGGCGATACCGATTCATGCGGTTGCAGGAGCAACATACTACCACTCCCTCATACTGCCCAAGGACCTCGAGCCGAATCTGTCCGCGACGGCGGTCTACGGAGTTTCAACCGGTACGATGCCCGACCCTCAAGGCAAAATGAACAATGGGCTCACGTACGCGAGCGCCGCCCATCTGGCACTCGTCGAGGTAGACCCGGAGACCGGCAAAGTGAAGGTATTGAGGTACGTCGCAGTGGACGATTGTGGGAAGCAGTTGAACCCATTGCTCGTAGATGGACAGTCTCACGGATCCATTGCACACGCGCTTTCCTGGGCTTTCTTCGAGGAACTGAAGTATGACACTGAGGGGCAGCTCGTGTCTTCGAGCTTCATCGATTATCTCGCACCGACAGCGGTGGATATGCCGGATATTATGGTCGACCGGATCGAGACGCCTTCCCCGTTCACAGTCCTGGGGTCGAAGGGATTTGGTGAAGGAGGTTCGATGCCTGTAATGCCTGTTGTTGCCTCCGCGATAGAAGTCGCATTGGGGTTCAACAGATCAGTCGAGCTCAGAAATTCTCACATGGCGCCTGAAATTATTTGGAATCTTGGGAAGAAAATTCCAACTAGATAGAATTCAAACGAATAGAGATCACATGCTTGAACTCAATATTTGAACACCTCGAATCGTAACAAAAACTAACGGAATATGAGCACAACCGACTTGCATGTTTTGTGGTCGCAATAAGATAAATAAAACAATCAACTATTTGGCCTCCAAATGCGTTTTGGGGTGTATGACTACGTTACATGGGCAAGAGGCAAGACCGCCCAAGAAGTATACCAGGGAGAACTTGGACTAGTTCATATCGCGGACATGTTAGGCTTCGAACATTATTTCCTGCCCGAGCATCACTTCCTAGATTTTTGTCTGCTTCCAAATCAAGAGATCTTCATCACAGCGGCCGCGATGGTTACGAAGAAAATCCAGCTTGTCCCATTTGGATTCATCATAAACTATCGCCATCCAGTTCGCACTGCAGAGACAATTGCCATGATTGATAACATTTCAAATGGTAGGATGCATTTTGGTATAACCAGGGGTTCGGTTGAATGGGAATACAATCAATTTGGAGCAACGTGGAAAGATCCTGAGCGACGCGAAGTCTTCCAAGAGTCTTTTGAGGTAACGCTTGCTGCGCTCAAGACAAGCCCATTCTCCTATCTCGGAAAATATTTCAATTATGATAACCTCGAGGTTCTGCCCCGCCCGATGCAGAAACCGTATCCACCCATCTGGTTTCCAGGACCTCAAAGCGAGATTTCAATAAAGTGGGCTGCTTCCCGAGGTATGCATACAGCTGCCCAGTACGTTTCGAATGATACGGTAAAGCAAGTTTTTGATTCTTACAAAGCCGCGTGGAAGCCTTCTGAGATTTCAAGAGTACCGATTCTCGCACTACAAAGGCATGTAGTAGTAGCCGAAGACCTGGACACAGCTCGAAAAATAGCTAGAGATCCCTTGTTCGGGTTCTGGACTCACATTTTCAGCTACAGACACTACGCCGGGCTAGAAACGAACCTCGAATGGTA
>JAPCJV010000105.1 GCA_027886785.1 Nitrososphaerota archaeon
CGTTGTAGCAGGCTTGGTATCGCTTGTTTACGTCTTGAGGTGGCGAAAACCTTCCTGAGCTAACCGATCGCGCGACTCCGCCTAAATTTCGGATCTGAGTGCATTAACCGCTTTTTCTTAGACTTCATCCTGAATGCCAGAATAAAAACCACGACAACCGAGGCCACGCTTCCGATTACTGCTCCACTTATGAGCAGCTGATTGTTTGAAGAAGTAACGACAAGTTTCAGTATGGTTGAATAGATTATTCCCCCGGGATTCTGTTTTGCGCTTACTGTCAGATAATAAATTCCTGAATTTAGCGATTGGGTGGATAACTTGAGATTACTCGTAGCATTCCCCGTTCCGGTGAGCTGCAATGATTTCGGAGCAAAGTCCCCTTGAACCCTGTTCAGGATCCCGGTATTGGAGATTCCAGAAATGTCCAGACTAATATTACTGGTAAAGTCCGATGGAGCAGATTGGATCACCTCAACAGGGTCGAGGAAAGAACTTGATGGATCTAACCTGGGTTGATCCTGTTTCAATTCAATACTGATTCCTGATCTGACGGGAACCGGTCTTAACTCCCCAATTGCATTTCCAAAAATCTCTACAAACCAAACCGTTTTGTTCTGTCCAAGAGTCAAAGTATAGACCCCCGCACTCGTTGAAGTGCAACAGGGTACTTCGTATTCCGTAAGCGAATTGGTGGTCGGATCGAACTCGCCAATTTTGTTTCCGTAATGCTCAGCGATCCACACTTTTCCTTGACCATCGACACCGATTCCATTGGGTAAGGAAACGGAATAACCGAATTCATTATTGGTTTTAGATGTCCAAAACCGATTCAAGCTGTTTGATTGGGTATTGAAACTGTCGAAGGAGCTGTCCACGTGTTCCGTAATCCAGAGCGTTTTTCCATCTCGAGCCAGAGCGATTCCGCTGGGAGTGGGAAGACTCGACTGCACGTTCACAGTGCTCCCTAAGAAGTTTGCAGATCTCTGAAAGCTAAAAACGTACGTGCTGTTCAAAGGAGAAAACTCGCTGATTCCGTTGGACGTATTGTCCTTAAGTTGTGAGATTATACCACGACCGATCATCGCTGCATCGGCGGCGGTAAACCAAAAGTTTCCACTGTGATCGAACACCAGTCCCGCCGGGCCCGATTGAAAGACCGGAAGATTGAATCTCAAGAAGGAGTCGTTGTTGGGAAAAAACTCGTCGATTTGATTTGAGAAGATACAAATTATCCAAATGCCGTTTGATCCGTCCACCACGACCCCGGTAGGACCGCAGGCTTGGTTCTGTATCTGACCCCCGACAGAGACGGTTGACCCAGGTACGCCGTATTCTTTGATAATGCCGTTGCGTAATTCCCCCAGATGGTCGGAGTTGAGTTCGGTGAACCAAGTGTCCGAATTGTTATCGGTGGCGATCGACGTAACGCCGGAGTTGGGCGTCGGAACGGCGTACTCCCTGAAGACATCTGTTTTAGGATCAAAAGATCCGATTTGATTTGAACCCTGCTCTGCAACCCAGACCAATCCGGAAGGATCCGTGGCTATTGCGAATGGAGCAGAAGATCCGTTTGGCAGTGGGTATTGCGCCATCTGATACCCTGTTTGGTTAAGCTGAGAAAGGGTTGCGGACAATATTGCATCGTGCTGCGATCCCTGAAAACTCGAAACGTCAGCAAACGGCAGTACCAATATCAACAAAATTACCAAACTTTTGCACGCAACTCTCGAAAAGGATTTGTTCAACCCTAGGGCATCTCTGGTTTTCGGGAAGTACGATTAATTGGAAAACATACGCAAAGGGAAAATGCGTCAAGAATTTGATGGGAGGATATTTACCAGCCCGATCATGAATGGATGGACGTTACAAAAATAGTAGTAGCTTCCAGCTGCTAGGGAACTCGTCACGGTAAGATTGAAACTATGGCCTGGAGGGATGAGCGGTGAATTCCATGCCGTGGAGTTGAATGCCGAAACGGTGTGCGAAGATCCATCAAGGTTGATCCATTCGATCGTGGCTCCCCGCGTTGCATTTATGGTCCCCGGAGAAAAGGACGAGTCCTTCATATTAACGATGCAGAAATTGCTGCAATTCAAAGACCCGGGTGGCTGTTTCTGGCATGGGACAAGGGGTGCACAAAAAAACGGATTATTACTGCCCTGGCTCTTGTTGAGCATCGTGTAAACGACAGGATAGGTGACTGCGGCAATCATCAAGGTCGCTATGATGCCATAGACATACTTGGATTTCAATGTCCACCAGTTTTTGTTACATTTAGCGGGTTTCCATAACTTGCTCACAAGGGGATTTTTTTCGATATCAAAGTCACGAGCGATATCGGGGTGTGACCAGTTTTACTCGCCTGAAAATCCAGAATAGTGAGACCTACTAAAAGAGTGACCACGCTAATGAGAGGCGGAAGTACCACTCCTGAAAGATGAGAGTAAATCGAGGGAACTGTGGAGGACACGCCACCAAATAAAACCGAGATTAGGGTGGGAACCAGACACGTGGGACAGGTCGCCGTGAAACCGAAGAAACCTCCGAGACCGGAAACAGTTGCTCCAGTGAGGCACGAATGTTTCTCTGAATCCCCGATGATGTACAAAGTAACAATCACAGTCGCTGCAACGAGAGCGGACATTACTGCGGCAAGCACTATTTCAAACGGAAGTACAATCAGATTGAAGAATTGATTTAGCTGAATCAAAACCTGAGGGATGTAAAATGCACTTGCGATCGCGGAATCAGGTGGGGGTCCGGCCGTAAAGACGAATGCAAAGGGATAGCTTCCACTTGGGGAAGGGACGTAATTCCCCGGCGGCGTGTTGAACCCCGTGATTATGATCTGGTTTACTAAAATCAAGTAAGTTATGAAATACGCGATCCCAATGATCCATCCAATCTTTGCTGAATTTCGATGAAAAGCCAGCGCATTCCTCAGCGTCGGAAATATTCTGATCAGAACAAATGGGATCCCCGTTGCTGCTGCAAGACTCAGGGATACAATGTAAAGCACAGCAAGGGCCCCCGTGTAATAACTGGTGGGGGAGGGATAAACGATATCTACAAAATACTTCATCAGCCAATAGCTCGAGATCGCGAGCGTGGCGAAAAATAGAGAAGCATAAGCGAGTTTGAAGGATTTACTGTTAGTACTAGTTCTTTCTCTTTCCCTAGGGGAAACAAGATCTTCATTCGAATTCTTTTTCTGTCGCCGGGAGAGAATTATCAGACCTATTATCAGAGAAATGAGCGAATAGGGAACTAAGTACTTCATCATAGAATAATCTGAAAACTGCACAAGGTAGAACGAGCTTAGCAGAGGGAGCCCAAAAAGAAATGCTGCAAGCCAAAAAGTATAGGCTCCTGACAGATTTCTTGAATTATAGCTCAAACCCATTAGGAAACTCCCGTGATTCAAAGCAGCTGAGGGGTTGATTTTACCTTTTTCATCATTACGCGCAGTCGGAAAAATTGCTTCGGAAAGAGTGGATTTGAGATTCCTTGCGGTTTATTGTTAGGCAAGCTTCAAATAGTTCGCATGGGTGCCGTCTCGCCAGTACAAGTGAATCTCCAGTCCGACTTGAAGGATACCTGGATGAGGATCTTTCTGATTCTCGGTTTCTCCCTTGGCTCAATTTTGATTTTGTCACTCTTGGGTATGCTTCTGGTGCAATCAATTATTTTGGTGGGATCCTTTGCGATGATTCCCGCTATCCTAATCTGGGAAAAGTACTCGGCTAGAAAACGAATTTCTTCAAAATCCGCGGAAATTTCTGCAGATGAAAGATGGGCCCTGATTAAGATGGACTTGGAAAAAATTCAGAGAGAGATTGACAAATGCAAAGACCACGTTACGAAAAAGAATCTCAATTCATCGAAGTACTCCTTGGAAAACAAACTGAGGAAACTAGAGTGGTCGATCCGAGAATCAGATCTTACTCAGATGTATAACGCTCCTAAAGGAAAAATAAATCGGGTGCCTGACAAAATAGATTCATCACGGCCTAAAGACGCGAAAGAACCCGGTGATTTGGAGGACCCAGCTCACGAAAAGGATAGACCGGATAAAGAAAAAATTGTATTCCCTGATTCTGAATCGCGAGATTATCTCGTGAAAACTCTCTTAGATGCAAGAGTCGTTCTCCGAAATGAACCCGCACTATCACTGAGATATGTGCTAAAACCGACTGCCAATAATCTAAGAGCCCATTATTACATCCTCAGAAGACGCGCGATTGAAAAATCTCATACTCCCTTATCTCCTGCTGCCCTTTCGGATTATTGGGTGTGCTGGGCGTTACTCCATTCTGTCGCAAACAATTTACCGCTGGAACCGAATTTGCCCAAATATTGTTCAAAACCCCTTCGTCCAAAGGTAGTTTCTTTCATCAAATTGGTCAATTCTCTCGGACTCGATCCGCCTTCTGCCAACGCAGAAATCTCCAAGACGAAATGAAAGATAGTCTTCGATCAAGATGACTGCCGCAAACCAGAGAATAGGGAAGGAATATCAGAATCTCACGCAGAGCAGATACTTTCGAATGGCCCTGGCTGGGCTCGTCGGTACGCTGGCTCTCCTAGCCTATCCGGTGGACTCGATTCTAGATCAAAATCTTACGCTTCACATGTTCCAACATTTTGGACTTTTCTTTTTCTCTGCGATCGTGGGCTACGGCTTGGAAAAGACGCTCATTACAAAACTTGTTTTTCTCAAGAAAAAAACGTATGTCGGCTGGAAAGCGTACGTCTCGCTCATCAAATTTAATCATGAAACCAAAGGTCTCCTTTTCGCGGCTGTCATACCTTTGGCAGTATTCTCCTTTTGGCACTATCCGGCGAATTTCGATCTTGCTGTGACAAACGGTTTCGTGCACGTACTGGAGCACTTCAGCTACATCGTAGCTGGAGGATTTTTAGGCGCAGCTGTCGTGGCTGTTCCACGCAAATTCAAAGCGCTGCTGCTCGTTCTTGCCTTTATGCAGGCGGGGATGATGGGATCTATGATGCTTGTATGGCCTCACTTTTTCACCGCATATTCTAGCGCTCAGAATTCTGAAATGGACTCAGCTCTGATGCTGTTCGGAGCAGTCGGATTAATGGCTAGCGGATCCTGGTTTCTAAAAGTCGTGGACGTAATTTAAGAAATGTGCGGTAGAAAATTCGAAAACGCTTATTAGTATTCATGAATTTTCAGGCGCACAACTTTGAAAAGACGTACTGTCCTTTTGTCCTGGACAATAATTCTTTTCCTCACTGTCATCGTACTTGAAGTCATATACACTCCCTACGATTACGCCGGTTACATTAAAGCAAACAACGTGGGCGAGGGTGTAGCCCAGGCAGATCGCCCCCCAATCGAGGGCCAGTACCAGGTAGTCTTTGTCACTTGCGAGCAGTGGCAGTTTCTATTCTACCCTCATGTTGCGGGCTCCCCCGGGGCAACTATTGTGAGGGCGGACATGCCGGTCCTTTTTATTGTTCGATCCTCAGATGTTACCCACGGTTTTTACATAAACACGGCAGGGCAGTGGGTCAATCAAGGATTCCAATTTGGAGTTATGGCAATCCCTGGTTACATCGATTACGTCGTCTGGAATTTTCAGCCGGCTGCTGCCGCCTATACTTCGGGCGAATCATTGTACCACGTCCAGTGCTCGGAGTACTGCGGCGTGACTGCTTCAGGTCTGGGACATCCATGGATGGATGCAATTATCTTCGTTGTCCCGAATAATTCCACGGGGATCGCACTCCAGAAACAACAGATGAATGGAAACACGCCTCCCATCTTGAATGGTACGCTAAGATCTTGAGAAAGTGGTTGGCATAGGTTTTGGGCGAAATTATCGAATCCCAGGAAACAACTGCGGGAGAACCGACCACAATTTTCGGGATCTTGAAAGATATCATATATAGCAAGACCTACAAGCACTTTGCCCTAAAATTATTTTGTTTTGGAATGATTTGGCTCTTCGTTGCTGGATCATTTGGTCTTGAACTCAGGACTCAAGCGGGATTTTCTTTCACGGGTACCCTCCTGCCTCTTGAACAACTGGGCTATTCCACTATTGCCTATTTTCAAATGATGACCTACCACGCGGTCGTCATGTTCTTTGGGACAATTTTTACGACGGGATTCGCTATTGCTTTTTACGTGGTGCCTCTGATCAGGGGTACCCGAAAACTGGCAGTTCCATGGCTCGCCAATTTGGGGCACTGGCTGGTCGTGGCCGGACTGTTGATGGTCATCGGCTCGAATTCCCAGTACATGTTCACCTTCCTTATTCCGCTCAAGAATCCCTCCTCTTTCTACGTGGCGGAGGCTGTCCAGTTTATCGGAGACGAGTTTCTGATCATCTCTCTGATAGCGCAGGCGTATATCGACAAGCGGCCAAACGAAAAGTTCAGCATCCCTGTGTCCTTCATCGTGATGGACTGCATCGCGATGGGGATAGGAATCGTGACTATTCTCTCC
>JAPCJV010000106.1 GCA_027886785.1 Nitrososphaerota archaeon
CGAAGCCCTCGCTCGGGCTCAAGGCGACACTTCACTTACCTGAGTACCAGATCTTGAAATCAAATTCAAGGGATTGTAACACGCTGCGTAATGCAGTTGTGATTTTTCTTCTAAAGCAGGTTCTGCCTGAGCGCACAACTCTATTGCCCGGCCGCACCTTGGTCTGTATATGCAACCCTGAAGACCTTCTGCTCTAAAATCGAAATCAATTTCCTTCGTGTCTACTTCGGTCAGCTCCCGTTTCATTCGGGGTGTGGCTAGTTTCACTTCTTCTGCGTAAGGATGATGAGGTGTGGAAAAGACAGATTCAGACGTCCCTAACTCCACTAGCCGGCCCCTGAACATGACGCCCGCGCGATTGCTCACGAGTCTAGCGCTTGGCATGTCATGTGTTATCAAAAGTATCGCCAGATTTCGTTTCAATCCCAGTTGAATAAATAACCGCAAAATATTGAGTCTCTGTGCTGCATCCAGCATCGTGATCGGCTCATCCGCAATCAGCAGTTTTGGGTCAGGAGCAAGAGCCCTTGCGATATTTACTCTTTGTCTCTCTCCACCGCTAAGTTGGTGAGGATATTTGCCCGCTACTTTAGGTGGATCCAAACCTACTTCTTCTATAAGCTGAATAACTTTCTCGCGTAACTCAGACTGTGATGATACCTTGGTCAGACGACGAATTGGTAGCGAAATGATAGAAAAGACACTTTCTCTCGGATTGAGGGATTCATATGGATCCTGAAATACCATTTGAACATCACGCCTAAAATCTAACATCTCTTTCCCGCGTAGCTTCTGTATGTCCTTTCCACCAAATATGATCGAGCCAGAGTAATGGCGTGTTAAACCCATTATACACCGAGCCAATGTTGTTTTTCCCGAACCACTCTCTCCCACAACAGAAAATGACTCACTCGGGAAAATACCAAGAGACAGGTCATGGATCGCTTCAATTCTCCACTTCCTCTTTACAATGGTTCCAGCTTCCTGCATAAAGCTGACAGACAGGTTTCTTATTTGCAGAAGTGGATCCAATTATGATGTCACGAGTTAGGCTAGTGATATTTGTGGCATGCCACCCATCTTCCATTCTCGGCTTCTAGGAGCAACGGTCTCTCGGTCAAGCATTTACTAAATACATATTTGCAGCGATTCGCATACTTACAGCCACTTTCTCCATGCGGCCCCGGATTGGATACGAGCTGATAGTTCAGTAAATCTTCTCGCTTCGATTTGAAATCAAGTACGGAGCTAATCAAAAATTCCGTGTAAGGATGTAGAGGTTCGAATAATGTTTTCGATTCCTGACCAATTTCGACTATTTCTCCTCTGTACATCACAGCGACATGGTCTACGAACCCGCTCAATAGTGAGATTTCATGAGTTATGAAAATAAGAGAAAGGTGCTTCTGTTTTACTTGCTTTCTCAAAAGTGTCATTATTTTCTGCTGGACAACTACATCCAGGGCAGACCCCGGTTCATCTGCGATCAGTAATTTGGGTGAAAGTGCAAGAGCGAGCGCTATCACGACCCTTTGCCGCATTCCACCACTGAACTCGTGGGGGTAGGAATCTTTGCGCTTTTCGTCTATTCCAACCTCTGAGAGCAATTTAACAGCCTGAACGCGCGCTTCTTTCTTAGGCACTTTTCCGTGAACTCGCAGTACTTCAACAATGGGATCTAACACCGTCATGACTGGATTCAGGGAGTTCATCGCGGACTGGTACACGATGGATACCTCTGACCATCGATATTCTCTGAGCTCGTTTTTGCTCATCTGAAGGAGGTTGCGTCCGTTGAACTCTATGCTCCCTCCAGCAATCCTTCCTACGCCTTCGAGCGAATTCATGACGCTCATAGCGAGTGTTGTCTTTCCACTTCCAGATTCACCTACTATACCCAACGTATATCCAGAGGAGGGAATAGTCAACGAGACGTTGTCCAAAGCTTTCACTTGCCCGTACACCACAGATAATCCAATTATTCGAAGGAGTGGCCGATCCGACATTAGGTTCTAAGCCTCCTGTTCCATAACTCCTCAACTGAGAAGCCGATTAGAGCGAAACCAATTGAAATTAGAGCGATGATGGCGCCAGGTGCGAAGATCCACCACCAGTCCCCGTAGATGAAAGCGCTTTGCTGAGCCCAAAATAGGATGCTGCCCCAGCTTACAATAAGGGGATTCCCACCGCCCAGAAATTGAAGAGCAGTTATCAATACGATGCCCAATGAAAGATTGAGCACAAAGTACGCAAGAGCGATGGGTGCAACCTCGCTCATTATTATTCTGAAAACAATTTGAAAGTCACTAAGTCCGCTGCATTTCGCAGCATCTATGTATGCCAATTTCTTAGCTGAAGTAGTTTGAGCTCGTGCAGCTCGCGCGGCTGGAGCCCACATAAAGAGAATGAGTGTTAAGGGCACGGCCTGAGGATTGCCGAGAAAAATTAGGGCAACAACTATCAATAAAGGCAAACCTGGAAAGGTCATCATTACATCTGTAGCTCCAGCTATGGGCGACTCCAGCTTCCCATAGTACCCTGCCAATAATCCTGCCAAAAATCCAAGAAGAGTTCCACCCAATGCAGAATAGAGCGATACTATCAGCGATGACGCTCCACCGAAAGTTATTTGGCTAAACAAATCGTGACCGAAATTGTCCGTTCCAAATAGGTGAGTGAAACTCGGAGGATCGTTAGGCACTCCAGCAATGTCATAAGGACCATAAGCGACAAAAAAAGGACCGATTAACACCAATCCCACTATAGCCAGAACAATCACGATTCCGATCCTCGCCGAATTGCTAGCAAAGACATATCCGATTTGAGACCTAAGGTTTCCAAGTGATGAAGATTGAAGATCGTAAATTTCATCGCTGGGATTTGATTTCGTTTTTCCATCATCTCCTCAACTGGGGGTCAAGGCGTACCAAGAAATAGTCGCCGATGAATCCACCAACTATCACCATGACGACGATGAAGAAAAGTGCTCCCTGCAAAACCGGATAATCCCTGGAACTAATTGCATCAACCAGGAGATCGCCAATCCCCGGGTATCCGAAAACTGCTTCGACCAAGATGACATCGCTCATAAGACTCGCGAGCGAAAAAGACAAGATCGCAACAAAGGGCAAAAGAGAATTCCGAAGTATGTATTTGGTCGCGACTATCCTGTCGGGCAACCCTCTAGTTTTTGCTGACGAGACAAAATCACTTTTGAGGACTTGTTGAATGGACCCTCGGAGTAGCATGAAGAAGGATCCCCAAATTGCAACCGCGAGGGTCACGACTGGTAGAACCGCATGTTCAATTACCGAAATCACGTACGCTCCAGTACTCCCAGACGCCAAATTCACATTACCAAAAGTGGGAAACCAGTTCAATCGAACCGCAAAGATCCAAAGTATGACCATCGCTATCCAGTAGGCAGGGATGGCATGCAGGGAAACGGCTGTGTACAAGCTGCCACGCTCAAAAATCCCTCCTCGCCTCATTGAGCTGAAACCACCTGCAACATACGCGAGAATCGTGGCAAGAACAAATGCGGATAAGATGAGAAGAAGGGTCCAGCCTATCCTTGACACGAATATGTCCGTTACTGGTTCAGGATAAAATTGGAAGGAGGTTCCAAAGTAAGGGGGCCAAGTCAGAAAAATCCCCTTCAGATACAAGTAATACTGCGTCAAAATCGGCTTGTCGAGACCGAATCTCGCTATGAGGAGCGCCGATGCTTGAGGAGTAAACTTACTCCCTGCAGCCAGAATCCTGGCTGCATTGCCGGGAGCGAGCCGCGGCAAAATGAAATCTAGATTTAGGACAACGAAAAATACACCAACATAGGTGAGAAAGCGTCTCTTAAGATAATTCACGGAAAATCAAATTGATTTACGTGAGTTTGCTTTGATGATGTACCAAGGAGTACTTCCTATCTCGTTGAAGGAGGCACCTCTTTCCTTCTTCTAGAGACCAATACTGCTATCGCTGCTATGATTACTATAACGACAACAGCTGCTATCAAATATGTGGATGTGGTGCTACTCGTCGACGAACTAGTGCCACCTACAACGGATGAACTCGTGGAAGTCAAAGAACTCTCGGAAGTCAAAGAGGTTGTGCTCGTATTAGACGCGACCTTTGCCGTTGACGAGTTTGTAGCGGATGTGACCGTAGATGCAGGTTGCAGGCTGCTAAGTATCTCGTTGTTCCAGCCTCCGCCATAGGACACCCATAGCTGATCAGGCTGTGTAGGCCAATTTGACCAATGTTGCGTATTGTAAGCCCAGAGAGAGTCACCGTAGGCAAGTACAATTACGGGTAAATATTTGGCGTTGATCTCTTCGATGTTATACAGATAATGGGCGAGCAAAGACGAATTCGCAGTGCCCATTATTGCTGTCAAGTTACCTTCGTACTCCGCATTTACATTAGCAGGCCATTCCCATGAACTCCCCGCAACAGGAGGGCTGCCGTAAACATTCCAACCTGGCAACGCATCTATCTGGGGGACGGGAAAGATTGGACCTGTCTCTCCGACTAGGTACATAGTATCTGCCGCGACCTCGGTCTGTGAACTGATCGTCGCGCTATCGCTTGTCATGACATTAACCTTGAATCCTAGACCTTGAAGATTGCGCTGAACGATGCCGGCAGCGACCAAGTCTGATGTTTCGCTATTGCTCGCCCATAGGTTCAGAGTCGCGTCAGATCCATTTTGCCAATGCAAAAATCCGTTGGACCCTTTGGTGATTCCAAGGCTTTGCAGAAGTGAAAGGGAACTGTTTGGACTGTACGAATATTGCATCTGATTGGGATCGTACAAGCCCGGAATCGACTGAGGCACTGTGCCCTCAGCAGAGTTACCGGCTTGCGCGTACCCAAACCAGGCATGGCTCACAATATCAGAATCATTGATGCCGAAGACAATTGCCTGTCTAAAAGCTGTCATGTTAAACGGAAATTGTGTCACATTTATTGTCATTTGTTGAATTGTGGTGTCGGGCTCTGGCATTATCTTGAGGTATGGATCTTTTAGAATGCTGGCTGCCGCGGATGGATCTATTTGAGCTAGATCAGTGCTCCCAGCTAATAGGAGAGGCGCGTCTTGTCCAGTAGACTCTACAAAGTTCACTAATACATCGCAAATTTGTGGTTCCGGCAATCCGGTGGTGTTGAAGTACGGGTTTCTCGCCATCAGCATTTGAGTATCCCCGGAAGAGTAATTTATTGGATAAAAGGGGCCTATGACGACCGGCGTCCCGAATTCTTTGTACACTTGACCGTTTTGTTGGACTGCCGAAGCGGGGATCACGCTCGTGAGGATCAATTCACTAATAGTTATAGGAAATTCAGCGTCGGATTGGTTCAAAACAAAGACTGCTGCGCTGCTGTTGAGAGAATAGGATTTGACTACATTATTGTGAACTCCGGTAAAGTCGTATGTTGAATTAAAGGCATAATTGGAACTATAGGTTGCAAGAATGTCTGCAGCACCGGCTGGGTGTCCATCGGACCACTTTAGTCCGGGACGAGTATTGAATGTCCACATGGTGTAGTTCTCATTGTGAGTAATCGAGCTCACGAAGGATTGGTTCCAATATTCTTGGCCAGTCGGACTGAGCTTTGGATAAACACCCTCATTCATCAAGAAACCTCCGTCGAATCCGGAATTGCCTGTTGCGATGAGGCTTGGAAAACCGCTCGGTACACCCCCGGTAAAGGTTATTCGAAATGTCTGATTGGAAGGACAATTTGCAGTCGGGGAAGATTGCGCGTCAAGTGGCAGGAAGAGATTGGGAAAAATTCCTAGAATCAAAAGACTTGTTAGAGCACAAATGCAACATTGTTTGAGAATCGGCAAGACTGAACTCTTTTAGAAACCGACAGAATTTTTTGATTTAAACTTATGGAGATCAGCCATGAAGACTGGAAGAAATATTCCCCTTAAGACGGAAGCAAAACAGGCCCCCTTGTTTTATTTCACAACAAACGCTGAGCAATGCTGTCGCTGATGATCTCAAACCTTGAGCCTCTGGGTCTGACTACGACAGGCTGCATCAGTCCCTTTGTAGTGATAGAGGCACCAGAGTTCGGAGTGAGTCTCCTAGATCAGAACCTAGCTGCTCGTCTGCCATGACTAGAAGGTTGATTTCGTTTGGCTCGATTTGCTCGCACGCCCCAATGTAGGCATTTAGGCGGCGCTCACCAACTTTTGTAAGAAGGAGAGGATAAGGAATTATTTTCTTAGGTAAACTGGGGGATGATCTCTTTTCCGAAGATCTCTATAACATCTTTGACATCCTGGCCGACGCCATGTTCTCCAGTAAGAATTGCAATTTGATGAACACCAGTATTAGCGAGTTTCTTGATCTGATCAATACACTCGTCCACAGTGCCAGCGACTCCAAATTTCAGAATAAATTCGTC
>JAPCJV010000107.1 GCA_027886785.1 Nitrososphaerota archaeon
TTCTTCTCGTCCCAGCGCTTTACCCAATCCGCAAATTTTTCGAGCAGGTTGTGCAAATCTTCGCCCTTGGGAGTCAACATGTATTCGACCCTGGGAGGAGTCTTTGGTATTACTTTTCTGTTGATGATCTTGATCTTTTCGAGTTCCGTAAGCCTCTCCGACAGGCTTGTGGCGCTGATTCCCTGGATCCGTCTTTTCAACACATTGAATCTAGCCGGCTGGGACAGACCCAGAGAGTGGATAACGGGAAGAGTCCAGACTTTGGTAATCTCGTTCCATTGAGCGTGGATTACCTTGCATTCGTCAATTACTTCCTGATCTAACTCCTCCAACTTGCTCAAGTAATCCTGACCTACTTGCCTTCTGTGAACTACCAAGTATATATCGTTGACCATCTCTAAAAAATGGTTTGTGAAGATTTTCAGTTGATGAAAGAAGCACAAGACGCAAAGGTGGAAGTCACCTTCAACGACGAAGAGGTCGAATATCTGGGGCAGGCTAAACTTGCTCGGATTGCCACTTCATCGAAGAGTAATCAGCCCCACGTTGTGCCGGTTGCTTACGAGTTCGACGGGAAGCACTTCTATTTCGGCGGATGGAATCTGAATAAGAGTCTGAAATTTAGAAACATTAGGAACAACAGCAAGGTCGCACTGGTGGTCGATGACTTGTTGACCGTTAGACCCTGGAGACCGCGCGGAGTCGAGATCAGGGGCGTAGCGCACGTCGAAGAGAATCAAGACGGCATCTACGTCAAAGTGACCCCAATTCGAAAGATCAGCTGGGGACTGGTACCGAAGACAAAGGGTGATTAAATTTGGTAAGTGCAATTGAGTTACAAGACCAACTCGTAAGTTCGATCGAGAAGCTGAACGAAAGCGTTGTTGCTATCGACAGCATGCGGCTTGCTAGAACAAGGATGAACCAAGTGATGCCTCTTGAAGGGCAAGGCACTGGCGTCATCATAGATTCGAATGGGTACATAATTACCAACAACCACGTCGTCGAGGGTGCATCGCGCGTTCAAATCCATGTCAGAGACGGTCGAAGTTTCGAAGGCGAGGTTGTCGGCGTAGATCCGGCGACTGACATCGCGTTAATTAGGGCAAGGAGCGATTCTAATCTTCCCGCCGCGACGCTCGGAGACTCTGATGCATTGAAAGTCGGGCAATTTGCTCTCGCTATTGGTAATACTCTTGGACTGCCTGGAGGATCCACAGCGTCCCTTGGCGTCATAGGAGCATTGGGCAGACCACTACCCTGGGCAGAATTCATATTCGAGGGGCTGATCCAGACTGATGCTGCAATCAACCCCGGAAACTCTGGAGGGCCACTTGCAGACATCAATGGGCACGTAATCGGCATCAATACTGCGATGATTCCCTTTGCTCAAGGTGTGGGTTTTGCGATCCCGATCAACGCAGTGAAAAGAGTGATTCAGCAAATCTTCGAGAAGGGACGGGTCATCCGACCCTGGCTCGGAATTTCTGGTGTTAATCTGAATCCCCAGATAGCTCGGAGATACAACGTGGAGACACAAACAGGAGTACTGGTTGCGAGTGTTTCCAGAGAGGGCCCCGCGTACGAAGCTGGACTTCGACAGGGAGATGTCATACTTCAGGTGGGACAGACCGAGATCAAACAGATGAAAGATCTCCTCCTGGCGATGTCCAAGCTTGAAGTGGGAAGCGTCATGAGCCTGCACTATCTGCGGCTGGGCGCACGAAGACAGACCTCGTTAAGGCTCTCTGAAGTTCCAGCAGAGATGCAAACCTATCTCAGAAGACAATAAACCCAATTCGGAAGGTTCGTTCCCCGGCGGTTTTTCGCCGGGGTAGGATCGTTTTTTCCCTCTTTTTTCTGCGATTCAGCTCCAGACTAGAAACCCGACAATCGTCACTGCAGTTAGACACGCAGTCACATAGAAAACCGAAACCATCTGTTTGTTTTTTTGAGCCGCGTAAAATCCAGGCCCATTGACCTCCGCATAAAGTAACGTTCCCGGTGACAGTGGTGTGAGAATTCTCGCCCAAGAAAAATCAAAAAATAGCCCTACCCCTGCGACGACAAGAAAGATTGCTGTCATATATTCAGCGGAGACGTGATAAGTAACCTCAATTGGCTTCTGGGGATACCGCGAAATGAACAACTGTTTTCTTACTAAATAAAAAATCCAGAATCCAACAATCGAGATTCCGGAAAGAATGCAGTAAGCTGCGATGATTTCATAAGCAGTTCAGAGGGTCATCAGCTCTCAAATCGCTTTTTTTGTGAGTAATCTAATTTATCGCTGTAAAGCTAAGCGAATTTCAATTCTGAGATCAGAAGGGTGATTCAGATTCGGTTGAAATCAAATCCGATAACGAAATGTGTGTTTTGCTCTAAATTTGCTACTATCGATGCGATGAATTATTGAAATCCCTCTCAGTAATTTCTACGTCCAGTCCCTTTCTCTTTTTCCGTAGAGAAAGTCGGGTAGACCAAATTCACTTTTTTCAAGGGATAGCATGATCTTGGATATTCGCTCGCCAATAAGGGAACACATCTTTGCATCTGAAGTGATGCGGCTGGTAATCAATCCGTTCCTCACTCTTAGATCGTGTTTTAAACCCAATTGGGGAGTGTAGGCCATTTACCAATTGCCCGATGAGGCCCAGATTCCCGCCGATCGTGGGGAGGAAAGAGCGAAGAACATAGTTCAAGGGATGGGTTCGCTCACAGTCCAAAATCTGGGGACAAGCCTTCTAGGTTTTCTGTTCCTCGTGGGAGTTCTTCGCTTAATTCCGGTTCCGCAGTACGCGGTCTACAGCGCAATCGTCGTAACTGTTTCCATAGCTTCAGCTTTTGCGGGGTTTGGGTTGAATCTCGCAGCTACCAGATACGTAGCACTTTTGCGTCGCGATGACGAAAAAACTTCTTGGATCGCGGCTAGGAAAATCCTCCTTCTTTCAATCGGTCTAACCGTAATCGTAACGGCTTTCTACTGCGCCCTGTCCCCACTTCTCTCTCTCTATTTCACAAAATCCACAAGCTGGACGTGGGCATTTCTATTAGGCGGTGTTTGGCTTTTCACTACATCCATTTCCGGTACAATGCAGGGTATTCTGCTGGGGCTGAAGAAATACACGCAGCTCGCCAAGATCCTATTTGTGAGTCGTCTTTCCATGATAGTTTTCTCCCTCGGGATACTCTTTTTCGAGCATAGCGTGGGAATCGCTATAGCAGGATGGGTACTTTTCAATTCGGTGATTTTTTTCTGGATCCTGGGACTCGTGGGCAGAAATTTGTTAGGCGCTAAAGGTGCGTTTAGCTACGGGAACATTCTGAGGTACGTTCTTCCACTAGGAGCAGCTGGCGTGATTGCCATCTTCGCAACTTCCTCAGACACCGTACTCGTTGGCGGCTACCTGGACACTACCTCTCTTGCGGTTTATGGAGCAGCAACGACGATCTCGGGCGTACTGGGACTAGTCGTGCTGGGTCCACTTACCTCCACCCTTTTGCCGGAAGTCTCGAGCTCCAAAAGCGTGGAGGACGCTTCGAATGGCGTTCGAATCGCCTTCAAGTTTGCCACTCTGGTAATCTTGCCTGCGTCCCTGCTGGTTGCAGGCCTATCTACACAACTCCTTGGCCTCATTATAGGTGGGGTCTATCTTACAGGAAACTTTACCCTCGAAATGATCGCCCTATTTTACGTATTTCTCGGAATACAAAACATCCTCCTTGTGTTACTCCAAGCTGTTGGAAAAACAATGAACGTTATAGTTGTCGGGGTCGTGACTGCGGCCACAGATATCGGCCTGGCTTTTCTTCTCGTGCCTCATTTTGGATTAACCGGGGCGGTGGCGAGCAGAGTGGCGGTGTTTGTGGATGGAGCGGTGGTTGCGATCTATCTCTCCAGAAATTATATGAAAAATTTGGACAAAGCAAGCTATTACGTAAAGGGAGGGGTTGCATCCGCGTTACCGTTCATTTTGGTCTGGGCGCTCTCCACCTACGTATCTTCTCGAGTTCTAACTTTGGTACCATACATCGTAATTTATACCATTGTTTTTCTGGCGTGTGTTAAGTGGTTTAGGCTTTTGAGCGAGGAAGATCGAACTTATTTGTCGCACACAGTCCCCGCCCGCTTTCGCAAATTTGTTGATTACTTCTGAATAGAGACGGAAACGTCTGATCACGGCGCTTCTAAGTAGGGCATTTTTCTCTACTTTTTTTGGTACTCCCCTACATACGCGGGCTGATATCTTCCAACTTTCTTTCAGGTCCCTTTCCGTTTAGGGCGGATTGGAGATCCTCGATAAGGTCTTCAGTTGCTTCGATCCCTACGGAGAGGCGGATTAGCCCATCGGAGATTCCCAACTTTCGGCGATCCTCAGGAGCCATACCTGAATGAGAGGTAGTTGCGGGTATTGTAATCAGAGTCTCCACCCCTCCCAAACTGGGCGCAGTGATCGGGATCTCCACGCTCCTCAGGAATCGTTCGGCTGCATCTTTTCCTCCCTCTAACTCGAAACTTAGTACTCCCCCGCATCCCTCGAAGAGCTCTGTAGCTCTACGATGCTGCGCGTGACTCTCGAGTCCCGGATAATTCACTTTTCCCACTTTTCCTGAATCCTCGAGGAATTTTGCAATTTTCAGCCCGCTTTCATTGTGGTACCTGACGCGGAGTGCGAGCGTTTTCATTCCTCTATGAAGCAGAAAGCACGCGTGAGGATCGAGGCTGCCTCCCAGATGATCCAGGCGTTTTTTCACCTTAGCCACAAGATCCGCTTTTCCAATTGCGGCACCTGCGACAATGTCCGAGTGTCCATTGAGGTACTTCGTGCAGCTGTGCAGGGACAGGTCATAACCAAATTCCGGAGGACGAAAGTTTACTGGGCTCGCGAAGGTGTTGTCAATGATCGAAATTAGTCCATGCGATTTGGCAAAGTCAACCACCGCCTTGTGATCTGCTACTTGCAACAGCGGGTTGGTCATAGTCTCCACATAGATCGCTTTGGTGTTAGGGCGCAACTTTTCTGACCAAGAATCTGGATCGGTACCGTCGATAAAATCGTAAGAGATTCCAAAATCTCCGAGGTCTTTCGTCACAAAGTCGTGAGTTCCTCCGTAGAGACAGTTTTGCGCGAGCATATGATCTCCCTTGGACAGGAAAGACAGCAGAGTTGTGGAAATTGCCGCCATCCCGCTCGCAGCTACCAGAGCATCTTCCGCTCCTTCCAGAGCGGCGAGCTTTTCGTGGAGAGCTTTGTGGTTGGGGGTGTTGTTAAGGCGGATGTATCTGATATCGTGGTAATCGCCTCCGCCCATGGTCTCAAACATCGCAGATTGAAAGATCGGCATCGCGACCGACCCCAAGATTCGTGGCTCGGGCTCACCAGCGTGGATCAGCTTGGTTTCAATTCTCTTGAATTTCTTGGTCATTACATTATCGCGGATCTTTCGGAGGGCAAATGTCTGCTTTATGCATTCTTCCAGAATCACGCAGAGGCACTCAAGCCGGGGAACGCAAATTGGTGAGCTCAAGTGTCCCTCATAGAAAGAATTCAAGAACGGGACTTCCAGAGGAGATAGATTATCGCGAAGCTGAATACTACCACTATGACGGATCCTCTGAGCGAATCGTCGGCTGCGCTAGGTGTAAGTAAATTCGCGAGGTAAATTGCAATTTCCGAGAGAGCACTGTACACAATCGCGATCAGATTAATGGCAAAAGGAATCCCCAGGACAACGAATTAGCTCGTAAAGCAGTCAGAGCTGCTAGTAAAGCGACGATCCCAATGCCGAAATGAATGTCCCAGAGTCGTTCCCATCCCGGCCAGAGCGAACTTTGCGAAAGCGATGCCTCCCCCGGTGATCAAAGCCCCGTTAAGGAACTGTAGAACTAAGATGGGACTCTTGTATTTTGAACTCTTTTTTCTGCGGCAGCCGATTGTTTTCTCCGTCTAGCGTTTTGAGGGTGTTGCTGAATGCGCCGCCTTGACTTTTCATGTTTCTATTCAGAAAAGATCTTGACACCATTTCTCTAACCATCCTACTTACAGAGCCAGTCATGATCTCCTATATCTTTGGTGTTACTTCAAGGGTAACAAGCACATTTCAGATCAAGCTCCAAAATCGAAAGCACTATTAGAAAAAATGAAAGTTTGTTGTATACCACATGACCACGTTTGTTCTTGTACCCGGAGCTTGGCTCGGAGGATGGGTCTGGAAGAAGATAATTCCATCACTCGAAGAGAAAGGACATACTGTCTACCCCATCACGCTTACGGGCATGGGAGAAAGAGTACATCTCGCATCGAAGGATCTCGGCATCGAAACTGCGATTCAA
>JAPCJV010000108.1 GCA_027886785.1 Nitrososphaerota archaeon
CCTGAGTACAGAAGGGGAAGCCATGGAAAAGATCTGCTTACCCACATTACAGAGCGGCTAAAGAAAAGAGGAGCGGAGTTGATTACGGCCGAGTTTCCCAGCCAGAACGAAATTGCAAAGAGGTTCTATGTAAAATTGGGATTCAGATCGCTCACCAATGTGTATGCCAAGTCTGAATCTTGATTCTCAAATTGCGAAAAACAGGTCTTGATGAGGTCGCGAAAATAGACAAAAAGGCGTCACCCGGTTTTGGAATCCGGCGTGACACGAATAAATCCACCAGTAAATAAAAATAGTAATGGTTTCAGTAGACGAGATACATGAGCCTGACTTTCGGAAATCCCGTTCCTCCGAAAATCCAAGATCCTCACATGTTCGCTTTTTCGGTGCTTATCGGGTTAGCAATCATCATGTTCTCGACGCTTGTCGTGGATAAGTTGGGCACGGTAGCGTTCAAGAAGGGATTCGCAAAGCCGTTCTACATCAAAGGCCATCGCATTCACCACAGCTGTATCTACTTCGTAGTTCCCGCTCTCTATGGAATAATGGTGGCGCTCTTTTCTTTGGGGTATGTCCAGCCGATCTGGAGCGCTTTCTGGGACAAGATCGCTTTCGCCTTTCTCCTGGTGGCGGCGACTTTAGCTTTCGATTTCATAGGTGACAAGTACTGGCCGAAGATCAGGATGAACGTAATTTTGCACCATGAATGGATCTACGCGATCCTACCGGCTTACGTATTTACTTACGTCATTAACGTCATCATCTAGCGTCTGAATGGGCGCGATATCCGCCCTAACATTTAGTGCGGATTCAGAGTCTCCAAAAGGATAGAAACCGTTTATCAGAATTTGTAGACTGATTTCAGGACCTCTGGAATATTTTCGGCCCCTGTCGCTAGAGGCACAAGAGAGGCGTCGCGAAAAGGCGAGGAATAATCTTTCAGCCCTGCTCCGGTTAGAACTGCGCATGCCGTTTCGTTCTTGTCGATTCTCCTTTCTTCTATTGCTTTTCGGATTCCTGCAAGCGCCGTCGCCGATGATACCTCGCAAAAGATCCCTTCGAGCTTTGCAACATCTCTTTCTGCGGAAATGATCTCCTCATCGTCCAGAGCTATTCCGAATCCCGACGAACCTTTTACCGCGATCAGCGAATGCTCCGCTCCGAAATTCACCCTGAGGGCACCGGCGACCGTCTCCGCGGTATCTGTCACTTCTACTTTCTTCTTTCCCGCTTCAGCAGCCTGCACCGTGGGACTAGATTTGGTGCCCTGGACCACCACCATCTTGGGAATTTTTTCGATCAAGCCGAGGGTTCTCAGCTCGGAGAATCCCTTGAAGATCCCGAAGAGAAGGTCGCCCCCGGCAGTCGGGACAAAAACATAGTCTGGGACTTGCTGAGAAGCAATCTCGTACGCCACCGTTTTCAGCGCATCCACCAGCAGGGGATTGAAGGGAATCCAGGCGAAGTGATTCAGCCAGTCCGGAAGTGCAGCCTGTGTCAACTCCAGCGCTTTAAACAAGGATTCCTGCGATTCAAACAGATTTCGAACTCGCAATAAGGAGGGATTGTACATCGAAATTTGCCCCAGCTTTGACGCTGTAGAGTCTTCCCTCACTAGTACGAGGCAACGAATTCCAGCTCTCGCTGAGTACGCAGAAATTGCGGCAGCCGCATTTCCCGAAGACGCGGTAAATACCCCTTTCTTTCCCCATTGCTTGGAAAGTGAAAGCCCCACAGAGGCGAGTCGATCCTTGAAAGATCCGGTGGGATTTTGCCCCTCGATTTTGCAAAGGACCCCATTGGATCCGATTTTCTCTCCGTACCTCGGGGCCTTTACCAGAGGAGTCCATCCTTCTCCCATTGAAACAACATTCGAATCTTCCACGGGCGGAAGTAAATTTTTGAACTGCCATATCGAAAACCCTCTTTTGGAAAGATCGATCACTTGATCATCGGTTTGCAGATCGTAAACGCCTGAAAGCAAGCCGCCACAATTAGTGCAGCGCGAATGCATCTCTTCCGAAAATCTGGTCGCGCAGTCCAAGCATTCGAGAGCTACAAATCTATTTTTTCCCGACATAATTACCGTCAAAAATTCCAGAACAGAGTTTAATGTTTGCTTGGAGTAATATCCGGATAAAAGGAGAGAAATAACAAAAAAAGAAAAAGGGAGAAGAACAGGCTCTCTGTGGAACCTGCCCTCTATCGAAATGAACTAATTTACTTTCCTGTGAAAGTTACAGTGTTGCTTGCTCCGTTATACAGTCCGATCTGGTTGAACTGATAGATCGTTCCGTTCTGGACGCATTTGTCAACCGCGAAGAAAGCTAAAGATTGATCACCGTTGACATCCAACCACGTGGGAGTACCGCTAGAGCCGAAAAAGTGATCGGCTATGACGGGCACCATGTTCAGTACCGACTGTCCATTATCAGTACCGGCCGCAACTATCGAAAGCAGGGCGATCCAAGCTACATCGTATGCATAGTTGGTGAAGGGCTCTGGAGGTGCTCCATTCACTGCTGCGAAATTGCTCAGGAAAGACGTTCCCTGGGGACTCCCTGGAGTGTATAGTGTAGTGATTGTGAGATTTACTTTCGCAATGAATGGTCCAACAGTGGTTGAGTTGAGCAACAGCTGGTCATTCAAAGCTTCAATGCCGAACCACCGGACTTTGCTTAGATACTGATCAGTTGCTGCATGCCCGAGCATGTTCTCGGCATCCGTGCCGTGCTCGCCGAGGACCACTGCAGTGTTAGCATACGTTCCACCTCCTGACAAGGCATTTTGAACATCCAAACTCGCGGTAGAAACTGCGGAGGAATAATCAGCTTGCTGGGGCTGAACTTCAATGCCGGTGACCTTAGCTCCATCAGCGATTAGATGTGAACTAGTTAGATTGAATGTTCCCGCTTCCGAGGTATCTGAAGAATACAAGTATACTACGTTTTTCATTCCGAAAAAGTTGACGGTTTGAGCTAGGGCATTGCTTTCAAACAAATCGCCCGGCTGACCGGGTCTCAGGATATAGTCATTCGGAATCGCACCCGCAGTTCCAGATGATGCAGGCGGAAGCAAAAGTATGTGATTTGTATCCGCATAATCGCGAGCGCCTAAAACTTCTGAGGTTTGCAGCGGCCCGATGATAACATGAACCCCGTCAGTTTGGTACAGAGTCTGTACAGCTTGCAGAGCACCTGCAGGTGTACCCTGATCGTCTACAACCACCGTCTTGAATTGTACATGACTTCCAGATGCAGTCAAATTCGCGTTGAACTGTTTCACTGCCAAATTAACCCCTTGAACGAAGGATTTTCCAAATGCAGCAAGCGATCCTGTCAAAGGAAAAGCAATTCCAATTGTGTAAGTCTGGTTGCCGCCACTTCCACCAGTCATTGTAACCGTACCACCGGGGCTAGTGATCGTAACCGTCGATCCTCCACCACCCCCTGTTACCGTAACCGTTCCACCGCCTACTGTTGATACAAGAGTCGTAGTTTTCGCAGCACCGCTTGCGCCAACCACGGCGTACCCGACTCCTGCCCCAATAACGAGGCCGACAATCAAAAGAACCGCAGCTACTGAAGTAGATACCATAAACCGGCCCTTCAAGTCCCGCTTGTATTATAGTTTTGCCGAGTAATTACTAACTCGCATTTTCTTTTCAACCCATAAATATGAAAATGAAAGTGAACTGCATGAAGCAATAATTTTGCTAGGATGGTTAATCCCTTCCCTCATTCTCTCTCTTCTCGTGGGAAGCATTTACGTCCTGGCCTCTCTCGGCATGACGTTGAGCTTGGCCGTACTCAAACTGCCTAACTTTGCCCATGCCGAGCTTTTGACTGTCGGAGCGTATGCTACCGTGATAGTAGCTCTGAAGTATCCCGGCAATATTATTCTGGCCGGATTAGCAGCTTTCGCCGTGTGTGCACTCTTGGCCTTAGCCGTCCATTATCTTGTGTACAGGCCGCTCATTAACAAGCGAGTTTCGGTTTACATCTTGCTTTTATCTTCCTTTGCAGTCGCGCTTTTTCTGCGGTACTCCATATACTCATGGGCCTCCGTGGCAAATTTGTTGTTTGCTCAGCCCAAAATTCCTGTTTACGTCGTGGGATACTTTTACAATGCCTCTATAACAAATATTGAGCTCATCACTATTCCCCTTGCGTTGATCGTTTCTCTTGCGTTAGGAGGATTCCTCACGTTCACTCGAATAGGCACCTCAATGCGGGCTGTTGCGATTAATTTTGATCTCGCGAGGATCTCCGGCATCCGGATCTCCAGAGTTGTAGCGTTGATGTGGATTATCGGCGGTGGTTTGGCGGGGATAGGCGGCGCGGTATTTGGGATCTACACGGTCGCCACTCCAGATATGGGATACACTGTGTTGCTGGAAATTTTCACCGTAGTGATCATTGCAGGATTGACAAGTATGTCCGGAACAATCATCGGGGGCTACCTCGTTGGATTCGCAGAAAACACCGTCGCGCAGGCACTGTACATTTACTTCGGCGTGCCGCTTACCTACGAACCTCTTCTTCCTTTTGGTATCATGATCTTGGTTTTGCTCGTACGACCTTCGGGAATCTCCCCTAATTTTCAGAAAATGATCGATTATTTCAGAAAATCCACCATAACGAATCAGGTATCGAAAATTTAGGCGGGCCCAAAAAAAATGGCGCTAGATCTAGTAGGCCTGAGTATCTCATACCTGAGCGTCTTTGGAATCTTTTCGATTCTTGCTTTGAGCCTGAATCTGGAGTACGGGTTTGCGGGTCAGCCCAATTTCGGCCAGGTGCTATTCTATGGTCTGGGAGCTTTTTCAGCGGGAATTGTGAGTTCTACTCTATTGCAGTTCTTCTCTGGCGCGGGCATGGGTGATATCTGTAGCATCAACCTGCTGGTCAATAGGGAAGCAGTGGCATCAGCAAATGGAGCGGTTACCACCATGATTTGGGTTCTGGCGCTCGTAATCGCAGTTGCAATTGGGGCGGGAGCTGGATTTCTCGCTTCTTTTCCCGCTCTGAGAGTGAAGGAAGAGTGGTACCTCGGGATGATTCTCTTGGTTGCAGGCGAAATATTTCGGATCACCGTAAGAAATACGCCCGCATTCTTCTGTGGTTACAATGGGCTTGCGGGATTACTCCAGCCTCTGACGTTTCTGAACAAAGACTTCCCGCCTAACTTTTCTCAGGGTCTGTACGCGGGATTGATTCTCTTATTCGCGTTGGGATGCTTTCTGGTCGCGCAGAGATTGTCGAATTCGCCTTTCGGAAGGGTTTTGAAAGCTGTCCGGGACGATCGAGTGGCTGCCGAGGCTGCCGGGAAAGACATCAACCGGGTCCGAAGACAAGTACTCATCGTTGGTTCCGCAATGGCAGGGCTCGCCGGTGGGCTGTACGCGTTTTACATCGGAGTTGCAATCGCCGATGATTACATTTCGGCTGTTACCTTCTCCATTTTTGTGATGATCGTCCTCGGAGGCATCGCCAACAATAGGGGCGTTTTTATCGGAGTTGCAGTACTTACTGCCCTCGATCGAGGCACGCTTATTTTAGGAGGAAGTTTACAGGGAATTTTTCCCCTCTTCAGTCCGGATCTTTTGAGCTATCTTCGCTACTTGTTGGAGGCGGGGTTACTGCTGTTCCTTTTGATGTTCCGCCCCAAAGGAATCTTTCCAGAGGGACGGATCAAAACAAAGGCATACACCTTGTTTGATTTTGGCAAAGGGGCTGAGAAAACAAATGAGCAACCAGCAAAGTCCGAGTGATTCCATCCTAGAGATTTCGGGACTTCGAAAGTCCTTCGGAGGGCTGGTCGCAATTGACGGGATAGACCTTTCTATAAAGCGCGGCACGATGACCGGTCTGATCGGCCCCAACGGCAGCGGAAAGACTACTCTCTTTAATCTGATCGGGGGGACAATAAAGAAGGATGAGGGCAAGATCCTTTTCGCTGGCAGCAAAATCGAAAGCCTTCCTCCGCACAAGATCTTCAAGCTTGGTCTGGGTAGAACTTTTCAAAATCCTAGGCTCTATTTCGGGATGACCGTACTCGAGAACGCTCTTACTGTCGCGAAAAATCAGAAAGGAGAGGACCCCTTCGTGGCTCCGTTCAAGAGTCGGTGGGAGAGTCAGGAGCTGGAACTTGCTCAGAAAGCTTCTGACCTGTTGAGTTTTCTCGAAATCAGGGAGCTCTATCCCAAGTGGGCTTCGGAAATTTCTGGAGGCCAGATGAAGCTGCTGCAACTTGCGGCCGCTCTGATGGGGGAACCAAAAATGCTACTCTTAGACGAACCAGCTGCCGGAGTGGCCCCCCG
>JAPCJV010000109.1 GCA_027886785.1 Nitrososphaerota archaeon
AATCATAATCCTGGTAACTTTTTTCGAAATTAAGATTTATTCACTATCTCTTCCCGCAAATAGGTGAACTTTCTGAGTAGCTTTTTTTCTTGATGTTCAAGTCAATCCCACCGAAATATTTTATAGGAAAAAATGGAAGTAGGTTTTTTGTTTCTTACTTCTTTGGAGCATCTTCTTCGCTTTCGCTAATCGATAAATCAGAGTAATTGACTGTAGAGAACGGTACCGGTTTTAGTTTTTGGGCGTAGCGAGTCTTTCCAAAGTCACGTTGTTTGTCCCGAAGACCGAACTTTCCACTGCGGCTGCATACATCGCCGAAATAGAACATTTTCATTCCGTACCTTTGGAGTCCGATGTCTACGATAAGCGATTGTCTCAGCTGGCGTCTGCCGCGTACAAGATTTCTTCAGAACTCACCTTTATCGTAGACAATCTCCAAATGAGCCTCGAACCGACGCTAATCAGGAAAGCATTCGCCGGAATAAAGTACGACCAATCCAGAATAGAAGCTGGGGATTGGGAAGAGTATGTTTCTGAACTGGAGAGGCGATCAAATCCCATCATTTCCTCGATAGGTGATTTGATCCGTGAAAGGAGAGCATTGGAGAAACGGAGAGATGATCTAATCTCCCTTCAAGGCGCGATCAAGACGCTGTCTTCTTTCCAAACTGATCTGTCAAAAGTTTCGTCGATGAGGAGGTTTCACGTCGAGTTTGTAATTGCGGACATTTCTGATCTGGAAGAATTGCGGCGCACTCTGCCGGAAAGTACTATTTTGTCGTCTCCGATCTCTGATAAAGAGGCGGCAGTTCTGGTCATCGGAGACGCGGGGCAGGCAGACCGAATCTCAAAATCACTGCGGAGCTTTGACGTGAAGACTGTGACGATTCCCGCGGATTTTCCTCAAAGACCGGACCTCGCCTATCAGGAAATTCTCCGGCGAAAAGAGAGGATCGAAGCCGAAATTGAGCAAACCGCTCAAAGAACGAAGGAATCTCTAACTCGAACAAACGAAAGCATTCTTGGGCTCCGCGAAGCGGCCGACGTTGCGTACTCAGTTCTGGACGAGCTGAAAAAGTCCGGCAAGCTAAAGCGCATCTCGGTTATACAGGGCTACGTTCCCACCAAGATTATTCCGAAACTGGAAGCTAGAATCTCAGGTAAGTGGCCTCTGATACAGCATGAAGTGGATCCCTCCACTTCGTATGCTACCGGACTCCTTGAGGGGGAAACAGGTGCGTCTATTGAAGACCAACCTCCGACACTCTTCAGCACGAAGAACAAAATTGTTTCAGCTCACGAAGCGGTCACACTGACCAGCGGCGCGCCAGTCTACGGAGAAGTTGATCCCACTTCGATTTTGACATTTACTTTTCCGATCTTTTACGGCATGATGTTCGGTGACGTAGGTCACGGATTGTTGATGGTTTTGGTGGGTTCCGTAATTTACGTCCGGGGGACCTTTGATCTGAAAAAATGGGGAATCCTCCTCTTAATTGCCGGGATTTCGGCGACAATTTGGGGTTCAATTGCAGGGGAGTTGTTTGGGTTCGAGCTCCCGCAGTTTCTTTCACTGGGTCCGTTACTGCATCTAGCCCCCTTGAAAGCGGAATTAAGTTTCAACTCTACTACTGTTTTCTTTTTCATCAAGCTCGCGATCTACATAGGCGTCATAGATCTGTATGCGGGGATGTTGATTGCTCTCTTCAACAAATTCCGAGCAAAGGATTACGGGCACATGTGGGCGAGTACCCTGCCCACTCTTGTGGGCTACTCTTTTTTCGTAATCCTCGCCTTCGCGTTCAAGGGAATGCACTATGACGTTAATGCGCTGTTCGCTTTCAAGAATCTGCAGGCAAATGTTGGCCTAGCTGGTTTTTTTGCTTCCGTTATTTGGTTGTTCGTCGCCGGGCCGGTACTTGTCAAAATGGGAAAGCTGCATGGAACTATCGGAGGTGAGCTGGGCGCTGCAGGAATGGAATTTCTGGAGTGGGTGGTCTCCAAGTTTCTCGCAAATACAGTTAGCTACGTTAGGCTCGCGATCTTGTTGATCGTCCATGCGGCGCTCCTTGCGGCAACGGACGAGCTCTGGTTTGCGTATCATTCGTCCTCCATAGTGTTCGTTGTAGTGCCAGTTCTGGTCGTCCTCAATTTGCTGATCTTTGCTTTCGAGGGGCTAATAGTGTACGTCCAGGCTTTGAGGCTCCACCTGTACGAGTTCTTCTCCAAGTTCTACCTTGGAACTGGGACTGAATTCAGAAAGATCATTCCCGAAAGAAAGCATGTAATCATCAAGTGGGGAAAGTCCAGCGGAGCTGTTGAAAAAGAGCCCCTCGAAAAACCAGAAGAACAACTGGTAATAGCTAAGTAGTTTCTGCGTTCAGTCATCGAAAAGTTAGCATCCATTCGCAAAGAAAGGGTCTAACCCTTCACTACGGCGACTGGAGTAAGCCGGACCACTTTGGTGCCGATTCCAACTCTGTCTGAAACCTCTGCCACCATATCTACGTCTTTGTATGCGCCGGGAGCTTCTTCGACCACCCCTTTCTTGGAGGCGGATTCGAGCATGATTCCTTTTGACTCCAGATCGCGCCTCACGACCTCGTAGGGATAAGTCCGGGTCGCCGCTCCTCTGGACATCATTCTTCCGGCGCCGTGAGCTGTAGAACCAAAACTGACCTTCAACGATTTCTCTTGCCCCAGAAGCACCCAGGAAGCCGTTCCCATGGAGCCCGGAATCAAAACGGGCTGTCCGATCGATCTGTACGCTTGAGGAACTGCCTCGTTCCCCTTCGGGAAAGCCCTAGTCGCACCCTTACGGTGCACAAACACCTTGGATTTCTTTGACGGGTTTCCTTCATCTACACTGTGTTCTTCGACTTTGCAAATATTGTGGGCCACGTCGTAGACAAGACTCATTCCGAGATCCGCCTCGCTCATCTGAAAAACCCTCTCGAAGGCTTTTCTCACTCTGTGCGTAATGATTTGTCGATTAGTCCAAGCATAATTTAGAGCAGACCCCATCGCAAGCCGATAATTGTCTGCTTCTCGCGATCCAGCAGGAGCGCAGGCGAGCTCACGATCTGGGAGATCGATCTTGAAACTTGGCGCCGCCACATCAATAATCTTCAGATAGTCGCTGCAGACCTGATGCCCTAATCCCCTGCTTCCGGTGTGCATCAAGACGCAGATCTGATTTTCGTCTTTGATCCCAAAAGCTTCGGCTGCCTCCTCGTCAAATACCTTGTTGACTGATTCCACTTCAATGAAGTGATTTCCCGAACCGAGAGTTCCGAGCGATTTGGCGCCTCTTTTCTTTGCTTCCATGGACACCTTGGAAGCTTCGGAGTGTTTCATAGTGCCATTTTCTTCACAATATTCCAAATCTGCCGAAACGCCGTACCCGTTGTTAAGCGCCCACTTTACTCCATCCGTCAGAACTCCGTCCAGTTGTTGACCATTCAGATTTAGAGCACCGACATTCCCCAGACCCGAAGGTACTGCTCGGAAGATTTCCTTGACCAGCTCTCTTAGTCTGGGTCGTACATCTTTTTCGCTGAGGTTGGAACGGATGAGTCTCACGCCACAGTTGATATCGTATCCTACTCCTCCTGGAGAGATCACTCCCGTTTCAAAATCGGTCGCGGCCACTCCTCCAATGGGGAATCCATAGCCCTCGTGGCCATCGGGCAAAACGACGGCATGCTTCATGATTCCGGGAAGGTGTGCTACGTTAACCGCCTGATCGATGGTTCGATCAGTCTCCATCTTCGCGATCAACGCATCGTTTGCGTATATCGTAACAGGTACCCTCATCCCTGGCTTTGCAGACTTTTCAATTCTATACTCTACATCGCCGATCTTCTGCATTCCGAATTTCATGATCTATAAGCCACGCTGGTCGGGAATAGAAAGACCCACTGAAATAAGCAGAAAAGTCTTTCTTGCTTACGCGCCCAATTTATGGCAGTTGCTTTTTGATCTGCGCAGCAACGGAGGATCCGATTTTTTGCACTGAAGCGAGTTTTTCGATCGGCGCCACAGAAAGCTTGTCTATGTCCGTAAAGCCTGCAGCAAACAATGAACGAGCGCGAACGCGCCCTACTCCGTCCAGCCGAGTAAGCGAGATCAATTCGGATTTTATTCCGTATCTAACTCTCTCGCGGAGCTCGCCCGCTTCTAGTGCCAAATCTTTCCGCAGAAACAATCGAGATAGCTCGGAAAATGAATACAGCAACCAATCCGCGTTATCGACCATCCTGTGTAGATCCCCTGGTTCTATGGAGTACTTTTCGAGGATGGTCTGTTCTGGATTTTCATTAATCCATGAAACAAGCGCCAAAATGGTTCGAAAATTTCCGAGCAATGAGTCGTACTGCCTGTAGTACTCAAAGCTGCTGGCATCGGGGATCGGAATCAGAAACTCGGGTTTCTTGCTCTGCACCACCTCGTCCAGCTCGACCTCGTCTTTACCTCTGGTGTTGAATTTCGGGGTCATGTCCGGGGTCTGGACGATCAGGTGAAAAATGCCCAGAGCGTGAGTTCCTCCTTTTTCGCCCATTTTTATGCCCCTCCTAATTATGATCGCTGATTCCGGATCGATGTAGAGCATCGCTACCCTCTTCCCGAAGTCAGTCGCCCTAAATCTCTTGGCAGTTCTGATAATCAGCTCCTCCTCTTCGAGGTACACGAGCGCTTGCTTCACGCGAGATTTTACGGTAATGACCTTGTATTGGGAGCCAAACAGGGTACTTTCAAAAAATTCGTAAATCTCTTCGTCTCCCATTCCCTGGTTCGAAGCTACGAGACCTAAGAGGTGCATCCGCAAAGGGCCGTCGGAGGAAAGCTGAGACCTTATCGGCTCTGCGGTGCCCTGAATGTAAATCTCGTAGATTTCCCGCGCACTCATCTGGTTGCCCGCGAGAAGCACGATTTCGCCCAAGGTGTCATAGCGCGGCCTTCCTGCGCGGCCTGCCATCTGTTTGAATTCCAAAACGCTGATCGGAGTCTGCCCACCTTCTTCTGCGTTGTACCGCACCAAGCTTGCAAGTACTACGCGTCTCGCGGGCAAATTCACGCCAGCTGCGAGGGTTGGGGTCGAGGTAAGAATCTTGATTTCTCGATTTCTATAAGCTTCCTCTACTATTTTGCGATGCTTGTTGTCCAATCCTGCGTGGTGAAAAGCCGCTCCCTCGGAAACAACATCGGCTAGGCGCCTAGAGATCTCCGTTTCTTCGCCGCTAGACAGAATCTTGTGAGCGATCTCCCTAAGCCGCACGCTTTCCTCAAAGGACAGAAATTTGGGAATAATCTCGGCCGCTTTTTCAGCCATGGACACGGACCTTTTCCGGGTTTCGCAGAAAATTAGTGCTTGTCCTCCATCCCTCACTGCATCAATTGCAACATCAATGGGAGGGCCTCTGTTGGACTGGAGCAATTTTCGCTGCTCGCCTGTAACGAAAGAAAGGGTTCCGTAATCATAAATTCCCTCAATCAGCTTCACCGGTCTCCAGTTCGTTTCGACCAACTCGGCCTTAAGCCAGTTTGCAAGATCTCTGGTGTTGCTAATCGTCGCACTCAGTGCAAGAATCTGGGCCGTCGGGAAATACCTCATTATTTTTGCCAGAATCATTTCGAGCGTCGGCCCTCGGTGCGAGTCGCCAACCAAATGTACCTCATCCGCGATGAAGAGCGTCACGGAATCGATCCAGGAGGCGCCGTGCCGGATTACTGAATCGAATCTTTCGTTAGTTAGTATTACTACATCCGCGGCCCCTAAACTATCTCCCGAAGAATCGTAATCGCCCGTAGAGATAAACACGCGGAGTTTCGATCTCTGCGTCCCTGGTTTCTTTATCCGCTCGAAAATGGCTTTGAATTCGTCGTACTTCTCGGATGCGAGTGCTCGAAGGGGGGCGAGATAGACCACCTTCCCTCCTCTCTGGATAGCTCGGATTGCAGCCATCATTGCCACCAGGGTCTTGCCGCTGGCAGTGGGAGTGGCGAGAACGAGGTTTTTCCCATCGAGCACCCCAGATTGGACCGCGTCGTTCTGGGGCGGGTATAGCGACTCATAGCCTTGAGTCTGCAATGCGTCCACGAACTCTTTGGGAAGTTCCGGAATCTCGCTGATCATCATTTTCGTAGCTCGCCCGTTTAAGAATGGAAGGGAAGGAATCTAGCTTAGTTCCAGTATCTATGTCTTTTTGAAGAAGTGTGCCCTAACTTCATAGATCACTCCGGACTTCCACATGTCCTGAAAGACCTTCTCCGCTTGCTCGCGAGTGAACTTGCCACTCTTTGCGATTTCGTCATAGAA
>JAPCJV010000011.1 GCA_027886785.1 Nitrososphaerota archaeon
AAAATGCCGACAACAGCGGTCGTAATTACATTTGACGATGATTATTCCTGTTTAGCAGCAGTTCAGGAGAATTTGAGCATGGAACAGCTAGAAAAAATGGTGGGAAGGAACGTAGAGTTTGATGTGTCCAAAACTAAAATCGCAAAGGGGAAGGTCACGGGGGTAGAAGGAGACCTAGTTCAGATAAGGTGGTCGGATGTTCCGCTCGGACTGGGACAGAGTTCGATGATGCGGATTATGGACACCTAGTTGCATCTCTAGCTATGTCGAAATGTTGGAACTCGCAATTCGCGTAGCTTCAGCTTTCCGTCTCACAGATTAAACAAGTCCGGCCCCTGTGAAGTGTTACCGGCATTACTTCTGGGTATTTTGGGTGTTTAGTACAACTTGAGCAGGGTCTGTATTCTAGTGAAGTGGAAAGTAGCTCTTGTATCGTAGTTGACATTGTGACCTGCCGACGGACACTTGGGATTTAACCTTCAACATGTGGATCGCAAAATAAGAAGGTCAAATCATTACTAATTCGGCAAATATTCCGGATCAAAAATATTGTGTTCGAGATCCGCGATATGAATATCGAAACTCGAAGCGTGATCAGGAATAAGTTTTTGCCGCGATTATCTAATTCGCTTCAGCACAGTAGTTTTGAGTTCGTTCAGGATCGAACAAACAAGAAGGACACAGGCCCTCTATTTCGTCAGATTCCAGCATCGGTAGATAATCATCCCCGCATCGGGCGCAAGTGGCAGTCAATGTGATCTCATTACTGTATTCGTCGATACCGCCTAATATCAATTTCCGGCGGAATGCGAAATAATGAGAGACAAGATTCTATCACAACGTTTTTATAATTTCGAGGGCCATTTCTCACTCTGAACAATGCGTAAGGTACCTCAAATTTTCCGCTCAATGCCAAGTCACGCGAGGTCGCCGTGATGGCTGAAGTATGCACGACGTGCGGCCTGCCCAAAGATCTTTGTGTATGCGAAGAGCTCGAAAAAGAAGAGACTCGTATAGTCGTTCGCCTCGAAATGCGGAGGTTCAGAAAACCCACTACAATGGTGGAAGGGCTGAATCCAAAACGCTCTGATTTGGATAGGATCGCGAAGGATCTAAAGAGCAAATTGGCGTGCGGAGGAACGGCGAAAGAAGGGTACATCCTCCTCCAGGGCGATCACCGCGATCAGGTCAGAGATAGCCTCGTGAACATGGGGTTCGGCGAGGGAACGATCGAAGTCCAGTAGTTTAGAATATCAACATAGGAGAGGTTCTGGTCGGAAGAAGAAATCTCCTCCTCCAAAGAGGCAGAGCCTTCCGCGGAATTCAAGCCAAAACTGCGGAGGAGAAGCCTCGCAGGTCGCAAAAAACTCTGTCCTCAATGTTTGTCGGAGCTGTCGATCGCCACCTCAGTTTCTGGGTGGTTACTGCCGGCTTACTACTTTTGTTCGAATTGCGGGTACTCGGGTTATGTGGCGCTGGAACACATGCCCGTAGAAAAATAATAACTTTACCTTTCTCGCTTTGCTTACTTTAGAGACTCCCTAGTCTTCTTCGATAATCGTTTCATTGCTTTTTTTCGTTTGGTCGATTTCCCAGGTTTTCTATTTGCTTTAGTCTTGGGCTTCGGCGACTTCTTTTTCTCATTCTCCATTTCTTTGAAAGCTTCTTCCATCGCTTTTTTGAATTCGTCACCCATTGGATCGGTAAAATAAGCCAAGCTATTCAACCATCTTACGCTTCAATTATTTCTTTGAAAATGGACGGAGCGACTGCCTTGCATTCCTTTATCATAAGCTCCGCGAGTTCCCTTATTTCCCACTGTGCTTGAGTCGCTGTCCTCTGCCAGAAAAAATGCATAAGACTTCGGGCATTCGCGGTTATTACCAATTTGGTACCGATAGATTGCGGCAGAATAAATCGCGCGTCTTCTTTGGGAACTTCAAGCTCCTTCAATTTCTTAAACGCCGCAACCGAAGCTTTCAAGAAATCTTCGTATACTTTAAGGGCGTCCGGGTTTACTTGGATAGAGGGCGGGGTAATGAAATCTTCTTTCTCCACCGCACTGAATCGCTGGCTCTCTTGATCGTAGCTCGCAATTCTGTGCCGGACAAGTTGATGTGAACACACTCTGCTTATTCCCTCGATTTCAAACATGAAAACCGCATGCTCTATTACGTCAAACGTTTTGTCACGCAGCGCTTTTGCGATCAGATCTTTTTCGTAGCCGGGGCGTGAAGCTAGTTCGGCTTCCAATTCTTCGATCGGTTTCGCACTGTAGCATCTGCGCATTGCCAATGCGACAGTGACCTCTGGATTTGGCGTATGCCATAATAAACGTGCTCGAATCATTATCGCTCAGCAATAACGCAGCGAAGAAAAGGTTTTTCCTAATGAAGGCAACTCTTTAAGCGCATAGAGGATAATTTCCTCTGAATTTTATTTTTCTCGGTTCGATCACGGTCTAGGTGACGTGAAAACTAATTTTGCAGTCTAACCCCTATAAGTACCGAAGAAAGGTTCAGTATGTTGCCATAGTGTTTGCGGCTGCATTGATTATTCTACTGATTGCTGAATTTGCTTCCTTCGGCGTCGGTGCATACTATGTTTACAACAAACCTATCAGCAACGTACAGGCTATCACTTCGAGAAATGCGACTGGAACCATCTTGCACGTCACTGCGATCAGTTTGAAGAATATCTCCCAAAGATCTGTGTGGATTGACCCCCAAATTCAGTCAGACGTTAATGGGAATTTACTTGTCAACCGTGCCACGGGGTTCCCGATTGCAGGAATCACTACTAATTCCTCCGGTGGAATCTCCAAATCCTTTCGTCTAAACCAGTCCACTCTTAACGGGATCCAATCTGATGGACAGACAATTCATGAAGTGTGGTTAATCGGTACAAATGCAACGGGTTCAAAAGGATCGTCAGATCTAGTACAAATTACGAGTGATTCGGAAGAAAATTACAGCGTCTCCAGCCCGGTGGAAAAGATCACTCTGTTTGCAACGTTGATCACGTTTCCGCTGACGGTTAATTCCAATTTTGGCGTCGTTTTTTTGGCGTTGTGGACCATTTATTTGATCTTGTTTTCGATGGCTCTGAACGGCCCCTTGAGAAGTATATGGGGTTCTGTCAGGCAAGCTTCCGCAAAAGGTACCAAAGCTCTGTTTGACAACTCGATGTTTGCGACTTTGATTATTTTTCCGATCATTGTTTGGGTCACCGTAGCGCTGTCTTTGCTCGAGCAGGCGGGAGGGGTAGCAACAGGCAGTCTCCCCACAGTGGATCCTTTGCTGCAGTTCGTGGAGCTCTCCCTAGCTCCTGTGCGCGAAGAATTAGGATTCAGGGTAATTCCGATCGGACTCGTCGCTCTCCTAATTCTATTTTCGCGGGGGAGAATCCGTGACGGCCTGCTTGCCCTTTGGCATCCCTCTCGGTACTTGAAAAAGAACGATTCTCCAGCGCAGTACAGAAGTAATTTGAAAACAATCTATGTTGTGGTTGGTCTGAGTGCGATCCTGTTTGGATTGGCACACGTACTTCTCGGCGCCGGTTGGGGTCCCGGGAAAATTCTAAGCGCTGCAGTTGCCGGAGTCGGATTAGGAGCGCTTTATTATCTGTATGGATTTCCGGCGGCCGTGCTCCTCCACTGGGCGATAGATTACTTTCTTACGACGTTTGATCTGCTCCCGGTAATGCGAACTTACCTCGATTTTATTACGATATACACTCTGGCAATTTCAGTCGCTGGGTCTGTTGTCCTGATCCTACTTTTAGTACGAAGATTTAGAAACCGATCGAATAGTACGGTTTTTCCGAGATGGAGAACTAGAAATAGATGACAGGAACATCGAGTTCGAAAAACAAAGCGAACTCCAAGGTCCAAGAAGAAGCTCTCGGTATCTCCGTAAAGAAAGCTGAAGATCTTTCTGAGTGGTTTACGCAGGTGGTACTAAAAGCAGAACTCGCTGACTATGCCGGCTCAAAGGGATTCATTGTTCTGAGACCCAACGGCTATGATATCTGGGAGGAGATCAAACAAACTTTTGATTCCGTAATTAGAAAGACCGGGCATAGAGATGCTTACTTTCCAACGCTCATTCCCGAATCTCTGTTGAAAAGAGAAGCCCAACATTTTGAGGGATTCACTCCGGAAGTTTTCTGGGTGACCCAATCAGGGAATCAGGAACTTGCCGAAAGATATGCTGTGAGGCCGACCTCCGAAACCATCATACATGATTCCATGTCTCGCTGGATCAGAAGCTGGAGGGATCTTCCAATGCTCCTCAACGCGTGGAACTCCGTGTTGAGAGCCGAGATAAAATCTACGAAACCCTTCATTCGAAGTGCCGAGTTTCTCTGGCAGGAGGGGCACACTGCACACGCAACCGAACCCGAAGCAGAAAAAGAAGTGATGGATATCCTCCAGGAATATCGAAAAATCATGGAGGACCTGCTCGCGATTCCCGTTTACCTCGGAAAAAAGAGCGAATCGGAGAAATTTGTGGGAGCGGTCTATACCACGACTCTGGAAGCGATGATGCCTGATGGGAGGGCCGTCCAAATGGGAACCTCACACCATTTAGGTCAAAATTTCTCGAAACCGTTTGAAATTAGATTTCTGGGAAAAGATAGCGAGCTTCATTTCGTATGGCAGACTTCCTGGGGGATTTCCTGGAGAATCATCGGAGCTGCCATTATGGAGCACGGGGACGACAAAGGGCTCATCCTTCCGCCCAAGGTCTCCCCTATTCAAGTTGTAATCGTACCCATAATTTTTTCGCAAACGGACAGCGAGGCTGTACTGACAGAATGCAGTAGAATCGAAAAAACTCTTTCTGCAAACGGACTGAGGACCTATCTTGATTCCAGAGACAATTACACTCCCGGATGGAAATACAATGAATGGGAATTGAAGGGTGTTCCCTTGCGGATTGAAATTGGACCCAGAGATCTGAGTAAACAGGCCGCTGTCATTGTCCGGCGGGATACGGGAAAGAAAGAATCTGTTCCTATTTCAGGAATTTTAGAAGCTACAAAAGAAAGACTGGAGCAGGTGCAAACTTTTCTAAAGGCAGCTGCGACACAACGCCTAAAAGATCAGACGCATGAAGCCAGCAATTATGAAGAATTGAAACGGATCTTAGATACGCAAGGAGGATTCATAAAAGCTGCCTGGTGTGGTTCTGAAAGTTGTGAGGCGAAGGTTAAGGAAGATACCGGGGCCGACATTCGGCTAATCCCGTTTGATGAATCTCCAGAGTTTGGGTCGACCTGCGCGATATGCGGCGAGCCTGCGAAAACGATCGCATATTTCGCCCGTGCTTATTGATTTCTAATTCTGTAGAACCTCGTGCATCGTCGAGATCGTTCTATCGACTTCTTCCGGAGTTAGGAAAGGCTGTATTGGAAGCTGGAACACCGTCTTGCAAACGGTTTCGGCGATTGGATAATCGCCCTCCTTGAATCCGAATTTTTCTTGATAATAGGGTTGAAGATGGATGGGCGTGGGCCAAGAGACATCCGCCTCGACTCCTTCTTCCCTCAATTTCTGAACAAGTTTATCCCGAGAAAGGCCGGCTGTCTTCTCATCAAGAGTTAGGGCAAACATGTACCATGCATGATTTTTCGTATCATCGACTCTCTGGAAGCCAAGACTTTCTATATCTTCCAGTCCGCTCATTAGAGCAGCTGCGTTCGACCTTCTTTTCTCATTCAGTTCGTCCAAAATTTTTAGTTGTTCTATCCCGATTGCGGCACAAATCTCCAGCATTCGGAAATTGTAACCGAACGTTTTTTGATTGTACCTGCTCGCCTGTCCTTGATTTCGCTCCATTCGAATCCGCTCTGCAACTGCGTCATCATTGGTCGTCACGAAACCTCCCTCTCCTGTGTGGAGATTCTTCGTTGCATACGTGCTGAAACAGGACAAATCTGAAATGTTACCTATCTTTTTTCCGTTGTAGCTCGCCCCGATCGCCTCTGCAGAATCCTCGACGACCTTCAAATTGTGTCGTTTCGCGATTTGTCCTAATTTTCCCAGGTCAGCAGGAAGCCCATATACATCAACGGGTTCTATCGCAATAGTCTTTTCACTGACCTTTTCTTCCACGTTATCAGGATCAATATTGAAAGTTTCTGGATCGACATCTGCAAAAACAGGGGTCAAACCGGAAGCAAGGGCAGCATTGGCGGTGGCAGCAAAGCTAAGAGGAGAGGTAATTGCTTCGGCGTTCTTTCTTTTGGGGTCAGCGATGGAATACAGGGCAAGATGGAGCGCCGCCGTTCCGGAATTAACAGCGACCACGTTTCGGCAACCGATATATTGTGTTAATGCAGCCTCGAATTCCTTTACCTTCGCCCCCTGAACGAGCATGCCCGACTTTAGTATGGAAATAACGGAACGCTCTATGGCTTCGTCATTGTACGGTTTTGCAATCTTAATGTTAGGCCGCTTTTGGCTCTGCTCGGAAGTCATGAAACTCAAATTTCTCTGCAGAACTTATAACTTGAACTCATTTCCTTGATGATCAGATTCGAGATATCGTTTTGTGAACAAACTATTGTAAAAGAGCATTCTTAAATACCACTGACAGTAGTAGGTTTCGCTATGCAACGAGCCGAAGAACTACTTCCGATAGTTCAAATTCAGACGCGCTCTAATACCGTTCCAGTTTACGCTCTACCTCACGAGACGGCTAGTATTTGCCCGGAGTGCAACCGCACTATTCCGGCTCTAGTTTTCGAGAGAGATGAGAAGATCTGGCTTACAAAAACCTGTCCAGACCACGGCATCTGTGAAGAGCTCTACTTTGGTTCTGCCCGAATGTTCAAGAAGTTCGCGAAAACCTTCCACGATGGGAAGGGGATCGATAATCCGAATGTTCCTCTGTCAAAATGCAACTGTCCCAAAAACTGTGGTTTGTGTTCCTCGCACTTGAGTCATAGCGGTCTCACGAACCTTGTTATCACCAATAGATGTGATCTCACCTGTTGGTATTGCTTCTTCTACGCAAAGAAAGGAGTGGAGGGAGCATATGTGTACGAGCCTACTCAAGAGCAAATCAGACAAATGATCAAGACCCTGCGAGCCGAGCGCCCGGTTCCGGGAAATTCCATCCAGATAACAGGTGGAGAGCCAACCCTTCGATCCGATTTGGTCAAGATTGTTCAAATCATCAAAGAAGAAGGTGTGGATCACATTCAGCTTAACACCAATCTTATCAACTTGGCAATCGACCCGGCGCTTGTCAAACAATTAAGAGACGCTGGAGTTTCCAGTGCGTACGCTAGTTTTGACGGAGTCACCCCAAGGACAAACGGAAAGAATCACTGGGAGGCTCCTTACGCAATCGAGAACTGCAGAAAGGCAGGGTTGAATGTTGTTTTGGTTCCCACGGTGATCAAATCGGTCAATGACCACGAAGTGGGCGGTATCCTGCGTTTCGGTCAAGCCAACATGGATATTGTCCGCGCGGTAAATTACCAGCCAGTTTCACTGACAGGACGGCTAACGAAGACAGAGCGGGAGAAATATCGTATCACTATACCTGATGTGATCTCTCGCATAGAGCAGCAGACCGATGGTGAAGTTACAGAAGACGACTGGTTCAGCGTTCCAACCTGTGTACCCATGACGCATTTCATCGAAGCCTTCACCAAACAGCCAAAGTACGAATTGTCCATACATTTTGCGTGCGGTGCAGGGACATATGTGTTCAAAGATTCTAGCACGAACAAACTTGTTCCGCTGACGCGATTTGTGGATTTGGACGGATTGTTGGGCTACATGCAAGAAAAAGCTGACGAGCTAAACAACGGAGCCAGCAAACTTATCGTCGTTCCGAAAATCCTTGCAAAACTGAGTTCATTCATCGACAACAAGAAAGCACCTAATGGACTGAACCTTAGCCGTTTGCTTTTCAATGCTCTAGTCAAACATGATTATTCGAGCATTGGAGACATTCACAACAAGGCAATGTTCTTGGGAATGATGCACTTCCAGGACAAGTACAACCACGACGAGGAGCGATTGATGCGCTGCGACATTCACTACGTTACCCCCGATCAAAGAATCATTCCTTTCTGTGCATTCAACGTGGTTCCAGAGTGGTACAGAGATAGAATTCAGCAGAAATTCGCCATTCCCATCGAGGAATGGGAGAGAAACTCGGGGCACACCTTGGAACAGGGATTGTACCGAGGTACTATGAGAAAGGGCAAGCAGCACCACTCGGGTTGTGGATGCTCTGTCGTGATGCAGCAGACTCAGCAAGCTCGGAACATGGAAACCATTACCGGCGACGTTTTGCCAATAATTAGTTCTTAGTCAGAACTCTCCCAAAAACGAGCTCGGAGGAATTTTGACTCCCCCGAGTTAATCTTTTCCTTTTTTTCCCTTTTCATGGATACAATTTTTATTCTTGTACAGCTTGTAGTTTACTACTTTGTCGCAAGGAACACTCGAACTCTTCTTTGAGGAGCCTAAACCAAAGGCCGAACCCATAAAGAAAGAAGTAACGAGAGTTCTCGAGACCTTCAAACCTGAACCCGATGCAGTGTTCAAGCTCAAAAACAGGCTGAAGGAGTTAACCACGGAAGTTGCGACCCTTGAAAGATCAGCTCTAGTCTCCGCGACCTATGACGGTGAAAGACGGGTTGCCGTCCTAAAGTTCTACGAGCCCAATACGCACAGAATTTACCTCTGGTCGGACAAAAGCGGGCACAAGCCGTACTGTTACTCGAAACTACCGAAGCTGGAACTGATGCACCTCCTGAAGGAGAGGTCCAATCTTGAAAGAATTGAAACGGTCAAGAAATACGAGCCCATAAGTGACAAGGAGATCGAAGTAAGTCAGATCATAGCGAAGGATCCACTGGCGATCGGAGGTCAGGACACCAGCCTTCGAAATGCCATGAGTTTGTGGGAAGCCGACATAAAGTACTACGAAAATTTCCTGTACGACAAAGGACTGGTCGTGGGAGCTCACTACAACATCCACAACGGCAAGATCGAGCCAGTCCCCTTCGACATGCCGAAAGAAGTCCAGGAATCTCTAAAGAAAACTCTCGCGTCATCAAAACCGGAGTTTGCAAGTGAGATAAGCACCTGGGCTTCGCTGCTAAATCAGCCATTATTGGACATCAAGCACGCTGCAATCGACATCGAAGTCTGGTCCCAGGAAAACAGGATCCCTGATCCTAAATTCGCGGAACAACCAGTAGTGGCCGTTTCCATCGTATCGAGAAATTCCAAGACCGTGTACCTGCTAAAGAGAGAGAATCTGGAGTTGGGAAACGTTGCCGATGTGCCAGTAGACGCGGCCATTTTGCTCTTTGACAAAGAGAAAGACCTCCTGGTGCAGGTCTTTCGCGATCTGTTGGAGTACCCGTTTCTCACGACCTTCAACGGAGACGACTTTGACCTCGATTATCTGTATCACAGAGCTCTGCGCCCCGAGATGGGGATCCCCAGAGAATGCGTTCCGATCGTACTGGGTAACAATTTCGCCAGCTTTAAGCACGGAGTGCACATTGATCTATACAAGACATTCAACAATAGGTCCCTGCAGATCTATGCGTTTGGGAACCGGTATTCGGATCACACCCTTGACGGCGTAGCCGAGGGATTACTGGGGGAAACCAAGATTCCCTTTGAGGGCTCGATCAATGATCTCCCACTTTACGAATTAGCGCGGTACAATCTGCAGGACACGGATCTCACCTACAGACTTGCATCGATCTGGAATGAGGTCTTGATGAAAGTACTCCAGGTGATCGCTCGAGTTGGTAAAATGCCGATCGACGATCTCTCGCGACTGGGAGTTTCCAACTGGATTAGAAGTATGCTTTACTTTGAACACCGCAAGGAGAACGCCCTAATTCCCAGGCCCGAAGAATTGAAGGAGAAGGGAGGGGCAAAGTCCGAAGCCGTAATCCGCGGGAAAAAGTACAAGGGAGGGCTGGTCATTGAGCCGAAAACTGGAATCCACTTCAACGTCTCGGTGCTAGACTTTGCATCACTATACCCCTCCATCATCAAGGTCAATAACATCTCCTACGAAACAGTGTATTGCCCGCATGAAGAGTGCAGGACTAACATCATCCCAGAGATAGGGACTTGGACCTGCACCAAACGAATTGGAATCGAATCGTTAGTCGTGGGGTCTCTAAGAGATCTTAGAGTGGATTATTACAAGCAGTTAACGAAGAGCAAAACCCTGTCCAAAGAGGACAAGGAACTCTATCGGATCGTAAGCCAGGGTCTCAAAGTGATCCTAAATGCATGTTTCACTCGAGACACAGAAATCATAACCGCAAACGGCATCAAAAAAATCCAAGACATTCACGTGGGAGATAAGGTGGTCAACGTAAATCCCGAAACAATGAAATCCGAAATTGACGAAGTAATCGACACTCAAGTTTTTGATTACGACGACGAATTGTATCATTTCACAAATGGGAAACAAATTGATCTGAGCGTTACGAAAAACCACCGGATGCTGGTTCAACAGGGAAAAAGACCAGTGTCATTCCTCGATGCTGAGGAAGTCGGCCGTTGGACTAATGTTTCAATTCCACAGATCAAAGGTCCTGAAATGGAGCAGGACGATTCCATTATTTCTCTGGCGGAATACAGGGGGCGTGACCTATTTGCGGTGTCTATGCCGATTATTGTGACAGGGAGGCATGTCGATTCAGAGTCTTCGGAGCTATGGGAATACGTCTCAAAGTTAGGCCGTTACAACAAACACTCAAAATCATTTTTCTGCAACAACCTAACCGAGCAACAAATTGATGCCCTCAAGTCAATGGGTGGAGAGGTCTCTCTCTCCTCCGGTCATTCCAGATATCCATTCGAGTTCAAAATGACGGATTTCGCCGAGTTGTGCGGGTGGATAATCTCAGAAGGACACTTGGGAACAACTCCTGAAGAGTTCTATGAAAATGGTAATCATCGGGGCTTGGATTATAGGCTGCACATCACCCAATCCTTTGGATATGGAAATTCTCGGGGAAATCTGTTTCGAGACGAAATAGAGAATCTGCTACAAAGGACAGGTATTAGATACAAAAAATATCTTAATGGATTCAGAATCGCAAATCCTGCCCTTCATCGCTTTTGTCTCAAACAAATAGGCAAAGGGGCAAAGAACAAACAGGTTCCGCGATCGCTTCTAGAAGCTTCTCCTGTTGTCAAACGACTTCTAATGACATCGCTAATCAAAGGAGATGGTTCACTCCGGGATCCCCGGTATACAACTGCTAGCGAGGTCTTGGCCAATCAAGTGTGCTCTTTGCTTGCCCAGCTGGGGTACCGACCGCGAAAGCATGTCGAAGGAAAAGACAAGTCAATCTACAGAATAGTGTGGTACAATTCCGCAATCGGACTGACTGATGTTGGAGAAACAAAACTAAAGTGGCTTTCGAAGGAAAAATTTCAGGGCAAGGTCTTCTGCGTTACAACAAGAAAGAATCATACTGTATTCGCAGGGCGCAATGGAATTTTCGTTCCGGTCGGACAGAGCTACGGGGTTCTCGGATTCGAAAGCTTTGCGCTGTATTGTCTCCCGGCCGCAGAAGCAGTGGCAGCTTTAGGGCGTCTGGCTATAACGAAAACAATTGAGAAATGCAAGGAGCTGGGAATTGATGTTGTTTATTCGGATACAGACAGTCTCTTTCTGCAAGCACCGTCTCAATCTCAAATCAACGTGGTCTCGGAGTGGACGCTAAAAAACTTGGGAATTGAAATAGATGTGGACAAGGTCTATCGATACGTCGCGATGAGCCAGAGGAAGAAAAATTACTTTGGTGTTTTGGAGGACGGAACCGTGGACATCAAGGGCCTGACCGGGAAAAAATCGCAGACGCCGCAATTCATCAAAGATTCTTTCAATTACACCTTGGAAGTTCTGAGCAGAATCAAAACGAGAGACGATTTTGACGTCGCCCGAGAGGAAATCAAAACCAGACTCACTAGCGACTACGCTCGTCTAAAGAATCGTCAGATTCCTTTGGAGGAACTCGCTTTCAATGTTATGATCGGGAAAGACATAACGGGATACAAAGATACCATCCCCCAGCACGTTAGAGCCGCTCAGCTTCTCCAAAAATCTGGAAAAGAAATCAGAGCCGGGGACATCATTTCTTTCGTAAAAACGATCAGCGGGGACGGAGCAAAACCGGCGAAACTCGCGAAACCCAGCGAAATTGACGCAGAAAAATACATCGAGTACATGCGCAGCACTTTTGATCAGATCTTGGGATCTCTGGGGTACGAGTTTGATGAGATTCTGGGAGCCACGAAACTGGAAGATTTCTTCTGGGCCTCCGGCTAGGAAAAAGAAGCGGGGCTCAGGACTCAAGATCAAATTCACGACGCTCACAAGTTAAGCATCGAGCGCTCATTGGGCTATTGTCTTCACCGCCCCTGAAAATATTGAGCCATCCGTAACATAATTATATTTACCAGCAACCGGAGGGTAGTCTCAAGCCGTCGGGAGGATCGAATTTTGGTAAACATAGAAACAACAAGTACTTTGGAAAACTTTCGCCGTTTCCTGATTCAAAGTACTTGCATGTCTTTCATTCCTGACGGATATTTCCGGGATCCGGAAGTTTTTCCTGAAAAGGAGGGCGAGACGGGATCTATATACATCGAGGCCGCGGATAAAGTCAGCCTGAAAAAGATTCGCGACATCACTTTTGTCAATGCGAGAGATATTCTGGGAATAATTTACGTTAGCAAGAGCGGGAATACGAAATTGAAGTGGAGGGAAAGCAGAGGAGAGCTAGGTAAGCTTACTGGGGAAGCGTCTACCAACAGTCTCGTAAACCTGTTCTCAGCTCGCGTTCTGTCTAAAGATTATACTGATCAGCTACTCGCGAAAGTCGAATCCGCGGAGGACAATTCGGGTACAGAAAGTTACGAACCACCCGTTGTATCAAAGACTGCATCCGGAGAAGAGCTCGAAGGTACATTGAATGTTGAAGGGGATGTATGATTACGGAAGGATCGGGAAACATGCCTAACAATTCGGTCAAAGTAAAAGTTTTCGAAATTACGAGCATGACGGACGCGGACACTGGCAAGCCAGGAAAAAACATAAAGCTGGTTCAGGTTAAGCAGCAGAGGCCCCAGCAACAGTTTCTCGGACCCTTTGGCGGAACGGAGGACGCGACGGTAATCAAGAGCATTATGGGCCAGTTCCAATCTCTTGGGATTTTTCCCTCAAGGGATTTGCCCAAGATCAATCTGTTCTTGAGTGAAAGCGAATACGACCTCTTAGGGGTGAGGTTTGAGGTGAATGAGGTGTACGACATGATTCTAAAGGACGGAACTATTCGCTTCCAAAAATCTACGGAAGGAATCTGAAGATCACTTCCCGAGACCAGCGTATCGCCCTTCTGCAATCTTACCTCGAACTTTTCGGATCTCTTAGTAGTGTAGCAACTACTTTTATTGCGATATCTGCTCCTTTTTATTCAGAATAAAATCCGAGGTACCGCATTACCCGAGATTTTTGTGCGAGGTTAGTCTAGCCTGGTCTAGGACAGGGGCTTCCCATGTTGACGATTAGGAAAGAGCCTCTAACACGGGTTCGAATCCCGTACCTCGCAAACCTTTTCATTTAAGGCGCTCGCTATTAGAGAAAGTGAGGAAAAGGATGAAAATAAAAGAGCCCACTTCGGATTCCCCTGCAGCGCTTCCCGCATCCTTCGATCACACTCTTTTTGATTTAGCTCCGCACCGTACCATTTTTGCCTCGGATCTCACGCTGCGTCGGTGCTTTGCTTTTTGTACTGCACCACGTCGTTGTAGAGCGAGTCGGTCCTAGGCGTCGCGCCTGCTTCGGTGGTGGCCTCTGGAGCTGGGGCAGTGATGGGTGGCGGCGGTAACATCTTCATTTGCAGCCACCCGGCGAAGTA
>JAPCJV010000110.1 GCA_027886785.1 Nitrososphaerota archaeon
CATGCTCTTTACTATTGAGACCTTGTCTACCGACCACGATCCTTTCCTTTAGATCTTTTCCAATATCCAGTTCCTTTTGCAGGGAGATCCTACTCCTCAGAAACGAGGGCAATCACTTCCCTCCGGAGCCAGTCCAAGTTTTGTTTTGACGAGGATTTCAAAGTCTTCCATCCATCGGAGATTTTGTGATTTCTTCGGACTTCCTTTTTGATTTCTTCCGAAAGTCCAATGGAATCCAGAAATTTCTTTGAAAACAGTTGCCTGAGACTTTTTTGGACTTCCATAGAGAAAGCATCCCTCTCGAAGATGGACTCGAGTCGCCCGTCCTCCGCTATCCAGGTGAGGAGAGTTCTTCTCTTGTTCTTTGAAAGGTAACTATCCACCTCCTGCGCTCTAAAATATTCGGGGCCCTTTCTCGTGTGGACTTTTCCCAAACTGGTCTCAGCGAGCAAGAAGAGGAACGCGCAGTGGGTCTCTTCGTTGGAAGCAGCTGTAGATCTTAGTACTTGGAAGTCGAGTTTGGAAAGCTTTTCCGAAATCGCACTCTCGCTTCTTCTTAGCTGCCCCCAAAGAATATCCGGGCTTCGTTTTTCGTTCCTGAAGGTGACGATCGCAGTCCGTAAGAGCAACTCTTTCGACTTCGGATTCATTGAGAGTTTTGTTACTTTCTTGCTTTCGAAATAAGACAGGCTAGGATCCAACAAAAAGCGCCGGCTCTGGAGGACGAGCCTTGCCACATTCCTCGCAGAAATCGCGGTTCCCAGATTTCTCGTTGTATCCACCGGATCCAGGATTACTACTGGACTTTCAAAGGAGTCGGCGAGATCCTTGTCGTACTCTTCTAGTGAAATTACCTCATGCTGTTTCCACTTCGAGATTCCTAGCAACGTTCCCAGAAAGGAACCCTTCCAGAGAGTCAACACCTCGCACACGTATCCGCTGAATCCTTGCACCTTCACTTCCGCCCCGTAAACACCGAGGCTCTTTACAAATTTCTTGAACAACCTCGCTTCGGTGTTCATTCTTTCGTCCAGTTTGGAAGCAATGTATTTTGTGTGGAAGGGCGAACGGTCAGCCGCACTGCGCCATTCCCCACGCGCCACTTTGTAACATGGTACTAAATTTACTCGAACTTTATCCACATGCGCCTCTACGTAGGGATGTTCTGCATACCTGAGGTTCACTTGAAATCCAGCCATCGCTTCCATGGCAGATCTAACCGCTACCGATTCCAGTTTTTCTCTGGAAAATTCCACTGGATACAGCAGAAAGTAATCGATATCGTGGTTTCCCTTCAGCCAAGTACCCCGAGCATAAGACCCCCCGAGAACGATCTCTGGTTTTGGATCGGATGCTTCTCTTTCAAGAGTTGCTTCGATAAGGCCTCTGACTTTTAGGGCGACCGCTTCCAGTTTTTTGATTTCGGACGAATCCGGGGTTACTAGTTTTGACGCTTTCTCCAATACTAAATCAGGTGATTTTTCAGCAGAAACCATAGCCCAGAGTCTCATCTCGCCTATTCGAAGACGTGGAGGTCGGTGTATTCAGGCCCGGACGGCGTCAGTTGAGACAGCTTCAATCGTAAATTCCTGATCTTGGAGGTCCCGAAATCCCTCTCCTTGTTTTCACGGATAAAACTTACGAGCTCTTCTTTGTTTCTACCTGACCTAACTCTGGCTATTGTCACGTGAGGACTGAATCTTTCTGAACCATCTTCTTTCAAGGTACGTATCGGTTTCAGAAGAGAGTTCACCAGCGATGCTTGTGCTTCAAGGCGGGACGCAGAGGCAGGGTCTATTCCGATCCAAATTACGGAAATTCTTCGCTCATCCGGGAATGCACCACATCCCTGAAATTTTAGATCTACTTCAAAATTTTTTACTTTGCCCCGCAGAGCTTCTATGATTTGGCTCTTGTCCGTCTCGTCGATCTCCCCCAAGAATCTTACCGTAAAGTGCAGAATGTTGGAATTGACTAGCTTCAGATCTGCCCCGGTACGTTTGAGATCATTTTGAAGCTCCTGTACTCCGCGTACAAAAGCAGGCTCTGAAATATCATACGACAGAAAGGCGCGCAAACGAGCTTCACATATCAGGTAGAGTTCATGCTAGTTCTAATTGTTTCTATTCACGGTGAAAAAGATCTGGACCAGAAAAATAATGCAGCCCATCTCAAAACAGATATTAGGTCTGAGCTTCAAATGATTTCCTGAACGGAATCTATAGTTCTAAAATCTAGCATTGGTTTCGAAGCTAGGTTTTAGAAAAGTTTCGAAAGGGGACACTGAAGTGAAAGAGTTTGGCGTTGATAACATCCATGAATCCAAAAGTTGAATCCGGTGATCAGTCGGGGTCTGTAACGAAGCAGACTCGACTGGTAGTGTGTGTCACTGGAATGCCGGGCGCAGGAAAGTCTGCGGCCTCGGAGATTTCCGCGGGCTTGGGTTTCGAAGTTTTCCGGATGGGGGATGACGTGAGGATGGAGGCAGAAAGAAGGAACCTCCCTCCGACGGATGAAAACCTGGGAGCAATCATGCTCCAGCTGAGGCAGAGCGGAGGACCGGTGGCGATCGCACGTCTCTGCGAACAGAGAATAGAGAAGAACTCCAAGTCGCACTACGTACTAATCGATGGGATTAGAAACATGAATGAGTTTCTTGAATTCAAAAAGCTTGGAACTGCAGTTCTGGTTTCCATTCACGCGTCCCCCGAACGAAGGTACAAATTCCTCAGGGAAAGAGGCAGGAGCGATTCTCCCGGCAGCTTTGAGGCATTTGACGGGCGCGATCGTCGCGAACTTTCAGTGGGGATCGGCGAAGCCATCGCTCTAGCGGATGAGATCGTAACAAATTCTGGATCTATTGAAGAGCTAAGAAGCAAAGTAAGCGCCCTCTTGACGACATTGAAGGAAAACTGGGTCAGGCACTAATACTCAAACTAGATGCGATTTGCAAATTCAAACAGATCCTTTGGACACCCAGAAAATCGATCTGGACATTACCGTCGAAGCTCAAGTAAAGAGTACCGAGTCAAAGGATAAGGTCGCGAAAGCGATCACCAACTTGTTTCCGCGTCCGGGCGATCTCAGGTTCGAGCACGATCGGATCGTGCTCGTTTTTTCAGACCTAGAGGGCCTACAGTTTTTGAAAGACCAGTTTCGAGACAGGCGAGTGCGATCGGCTGCTCGAAGGCTCCTGATAGCAAATCAAGATGAGGGCTCGCTCCAGACTTTTCTACTTTTGAACAAGCAGGCGGCCACAGCGGGAATAGGATCATTGTGCGACGACCCCAAAGAATCTGCATTGGGACCAATGGTCCTTCGGATTAGGTCAAGCCACCTTCCGAGAATGATCGATTGGATGACTCAAGGCTACGATGCTGCCGAGAGATCGTAGACCATCATATCTTTAGCAGCGATTGTATTCGGAAATTCTTCACGTGCTTCCCTTACGAGATGAGACACGTTCCGATATCGAGCGCTGAAGTGCGTCAGAATGAGCTTCTTTATGCCAGCTCTTCTTGCGAGGATCGCAGCCTCCCTGGAGGTTGAGTGATAGTTCTCGATTGCATTTTCCTTGTTGGCATCGGAGTACGTAGAATCAAAAATCAAAACGTCACACTTCTTGAAAAACTGCTCTAGGGATTTAGAGGGCCTGGTATCCCCAGAGAGTCCTATCCGTTTCCCCATCCTTGGAGAATCCATAACTTGGTTGGGTGTGACTTTCTTTCCTGTCTTGGGCGATTTCACTGTTTGGCCATGCTGAAGTTCAGACCAAAGAGGCCCTTCCGGTATTCCCAATTTTAGGGCAGTCTCCGGATGAAATCTTCCCGGTTTTTCTTTTTCCTCGAAGAGAAACGAGAAAGATAAGGTAGAATGTTCGGATCGCGCCGCTAAAACCCTGACTTTCGATTTCTTTTCATCAAATATCACTCCAGGTCTTACCTCTTTTATTTCCACTTCAAAGGTCAGGCCGAACCGGAGGATTGCCCGGTTCATGGTGATGAATTCGATAATTCCTTTTGGACCAAATACTTTCACCGGTTTTTCCCTTTTGTTCATGGCCATCGATTGAAGGATTCCGAGGAGTCCTATTACATGGTCGCCGTGAAGATGGGTAATGAAAAAAGAGCACTCTTTGTTAAGTCCCAAACCAGAGTTTAGCACGGCTCGTTGACTTCCTTCTCCGCAATCAAAGAACCACTGCGATCCTTCGTAGACAATAACCATGCATGACAGGCCTCTGTCTCTAGTGGGCACTGCCGAAGAAGTTCCAAAAAAATGGATTTTGAAATCTGAAGCCACTCTTAGTTGGATCTCCTTCTCAAAACGCTGATCGCTCTGGTAAGATGTCTGTGGACGTAAAGAAGATGTTCTTCATGGAGATCAAAATATGATTTATCAAATTCAAATTCGATTTCCGAAGGACGCATTACGACACAGTATTTTGGTTTTTTACGTGGAGAAGCATCCAATATTTCAGCAGCAGCGTATGTAAATTCCTTCATTATAATCCTCGTTTCTTTTCCCTTTGTCGACGACGCTCTGCCGTAGGGAACATCCGTTCCTATCGCATCAACAAACCTGACTGGCAGCCTTGGTTGTGTGGAATCTACTCGGCAAACAGATCCGCGGTCAAGAGAGAACTGATTAAGATTCTGCTGCGCACCTCTGGCAATCCATCTGGTTAGATCGAAGCCCACTGTATTAATTCCCATGAGTGAACTCTCTATCAATAAACTGCCGGTTCCGCAGAACGGATCCAAAAAATACTCTTCCTCCTTTACTCGGGAGAGATTGACTAGGAGGCACGCCAACTTGGGAAAAATAGCCGAGGGGAGAAAAAATTTCCTTGCCCTGGGCCGACGAAGCCTCCAAGTGGACGTCTTGAATCCATCAGCAGATAGCGCCAAGACAAATCCCTCAGGCACTCTTTCCAGTTGAAAGACAAGTCCCGGATTTTCCAAAGACACCTTCGCTCCCGTTTTTTCTTTAATCAGGGCGCCTAGCTCTGCGCACTGCAGCCTGTCAAGAGTTACACTGTCAACAACGAAAGCCTTTCCCGTTTCAAAGAGATCTCTCCCTATTTCGTGAGCGAGCTCTCCCACTGTTTCACCTGCGCCCAAGAGTACCCCTCCGAAGCGGCAGTAGGCCGCCCTTCGAGTTATTTTCGAAATTAGCATGGGATCTTCCATGTTGGAACGGATGACCCTGGGGCTCAGATTTTCGCACTCAAACAACTGTGGAGAATACGTTTCGCCAAGGGCACGAATTTCTGCCGAAGGGAATGTGTAGTCCTCCCCCGATAGCACAAAGAGGGAACTCTTCAAGACCCTAGAGATCCTCGACGATGGAATACGTGAAACGAAACTTAGAGCATCTCAAAATAAGATGCTATCAGCGGAGAGACGTCCACCTTGCTGTATTTGGTGGGAATAGAGTTCGTTGTGACTATTTGATCCACTCCCGCTGCCATGATCCTTTCCGCCGCGCCTCCAATCAGGACTGCGTGGGCGCAAGTAGCTATCACCTTCCCCGCTCCGTATTTTTTCAACAATTGAGCGCATTTAGCGACGCTGGCCCCCGTCGAGATCATGTCATCCACTATGATCGCATCTCTGCCTGATAGGTCCAGTGTTTGCTCTTCCGTTGAGATCTCCCCCGTCCTTCGATCCCGTGTTTTCTTGAACGACACGTGCTCCCATTCTAACACGGCGGAAAAAGCTTCCACGCGGGTACTGCTTCCGAAATCCGGAGACACGGCAATGGGCTTTCTCAAGTCCAGATTTTTTCCTATGTACTCTGCCAAGAGCGGAATAGAGGAAGTACTGTAGACAGGGAAAGAAAACAACCCCAGCGCCTTCATGCTGTGAATATCAACTGTGACGAGCCTCTTTATGCCCACGGAGCGCATCAATCTGGCAATCACACCGAGAGTCACGACTTCGCCATTCAGAAATTCTCTGTCTTGACGGGCAAATCCCAAATAGGGAACTACAGCGTAAACATCCGCACCGTCCTCGCTTAGCTTATGCGATAGAACAAGGAGCTGCATGAAGTGTTTATCCACTGGAGGATAGGTACTCTGAACAACCAGTACCTTCTTGTTGCGCGCATCACCCAAGATTCGAATCTTGGATTCGCCGTCCGGAAAATCTGTCGTTTCGATGGGCAACATCTTCGCCCCGAGTTTTGCCGATAGATTTGCTGCAAGTTCGGGAGAGGCGGGGCCGGGTGCCACTGTCCAGTCGGACAAATCGCTAAACGATCTGCAAGAATTTTTGAGGATTATAAAAATCGATGAGTCAGGCGCAG
>JAPCJV010000111.1 GCA_027886785.1 Nitrososphaerota archaeon
AGAACTCTGAGGAACAAGATCTGGAAGTTCTTAGAGACTGAAATTTCCCAGAGCGGAGGTTTTGCAGATGGCGGATAATGCGCTGTCTGACAAGTCACGCGAGGTAACCCAGGCAACATCGCCAGCATTGGATCTCGAATTCCAAAATCGCAAGAATTATGAGATCAAAGAGAAACCGACAACGCAAAGAAAACACAAATCCCGCAGATCCGAAATTTCATTTCCCATTAAAGTTGTCATCTTTCTCGGAAGTTTAGTGCTGTTCATTCTTGTCTGGCAAATTGCGTCAGATCTTGCCGGAAATTCAGTGATCCTCGCTGGACCTGTTCCGGTACTTCAGGCATTGGTCGCTTTGTTCCAAGTGGGTTCCGCGACCGGGAATCTGGGCACGCAGAACGTGTTCGGAGCTCTCTTGGAGACTTTCGAGGTGGTGGGACTGGGATTTGGGCTGAGCATAGTTGTGGGTATTCCGATCGGAGTACTCATGGGACGATGGAAAACTGCAGAAGATATCGGCGACCCATGGGTATCGCTAGCAAATTCGATCCCGATCGTGACCGTGATTCCAGCTCTTTACTTTTCCATTGGAGGCGGATTCTCCGCGGACGTTTTCATTTCGTTTTTCATCTCTGTATTCACCGTGATCTTCAACACCTTTACTGGAGTGAGATACGTCAGCAATGCACTGGCTGAAATCGGCAAAACTTTTGGGGCAAGTGAAATCCAATTCATAACCAAAATTGTAATCCCTGCTTCGCTTCCCAACATATTTGCCGGGATGAGAATCGCAGTGGGTCGAGCGCTTCTGGGAGCTGTGATGGCGGAAGCGATCCTTGGAGGAAACCACGGGCTGGGGGGACTCATGACCACTTTCCAGGATATCCTATACACTCCCCCCATGATGGCGACTGTGATCCTGATCGCTTTGATCGGGATAGTATTTTTGCAGGCTCCCAAGATTTTGGAACGACACGCATTCAAGTGGAAGGAAAGTGAGAGTAGGATCCGGGAGATCCCGAGATGAAGTACTCGAAGCTAAATTATCCAGTGCTTGTGGCTAGTTTTGCTGTGCTAATCTTGATATGGGAATTGGTCGCATATTTTTCGAATAACGCTCAGCTCGTTCCGGGACCTCTGAACGTGTGGCAGGAGTTTACCCGACTATTTTCTGACCCAGCGTTAACTTCAGAACTATTATCGGGGATTCAATCCACAATGGTCGCCGTTCTCCTGGGATTTTCGCTGTCTGCCATCGTGGGAGTTCCTCTCGGGTTTCTCATGGGCAGATACCTGGTGGTAGATCGTTTCCTCGAGCCCTGGGTAACCTCCTGGTATTCGATTCCCGCGATTGCCTTCGTCCCATTGACCATGAACTGGACCGGAATTACCTGGGAAAGCGCTGCAATTACTTCATTTCTCGTGGCGGTCTTTTCTATAATCATTAATGTGTACTCGGGAGTCCGGCACGTTAGTCGCCAGCTGGAGGAACCGGCGCTCGCCTTCGGTGCAACAGAGTCCCAGCTTCTGTACAAAGTGGTCCTGCCCGCATCCCTTCCCAATATCATGGTGGGCTTGCGGCTGGGAATCACGAGGGCGATCGAAGGTGTCATAATTGCGGAGATGGTCTTCACTGTGGTCGGCCTGGGCGGAATGATCGACGGTTCAGCTGATAAATTGCAACTAGCGCTTTCCTACGCATTGATCGGAATCTTGGTTGCCATCACGATGGTGTTGAACGAGGCAATGAAAGTAATCAATCGTAGAGTGGTCCAGTGGCAAGAAGCCCAAGCGATGTTTCGTGGGTAAGAGTTTCCAATTGACCAAAAAAGATCGGCGAGAGCAATCGTTGACCTATAGATAGGAAGAAAACAAAAAAGTACTTTTTCGTTATGAACAATGAAATTTGGTTTTAGAGTTTAGAAAAAAAGGTCATTCTAACCCCCTTATTCGATCCCCCTAGGGCTTGTGAAGTAGGAAGTCGTCTTTAAGGATCCGGGTTGTAGATCTTTCAGATGTACACCTTCATTTTCCTCCAAGTCCAAAGATCCAAATAAAAGACAACTTTAGATTTTTCATTGGTCTCAAAGTGAGAAGTCCTTTAAGGAACTCTCGATTTTGGAAGAAAAGTGAATTTCGGATCCGCTGACGAAGACTTTAGCTAACTCTCCCATTAAACGAAGGGGAACGAAGGATACTGAAGAATATCAGATTCGAGTTCATCAAAGAGAAAAGGTGCGGCCGTTTTTTCGTTCGGTTAATTCTAGTTTGTTACGAATCTCGTGACTTTAATGAATCAGTTGTAACACTTGAGATCCTACTGCACTCCGCCAATAAAGAGAGCTGACACGTAAACCGTGATTATGCTGATTATGACAAGCAAAGTCGCGTGCTTGAATCCATCTGCGGTGCTGCCTTCTCCCATCTTCCCAGCAACGAACCCCATTACCCACGCCTGGAAAAATGAGCAGAGTAGAAGCACATTTGTAGCTTGGGCAACGAGTGCGGGGGAAGCAAGTGCTGGAATCCCTGCATCTGCCAACCCTGGAGGGTTGATGAAGTAAATCATCATAGCGGTAGTAGCTACAACCATTATCGCGCCGACGTACGGAATCATGATGTAGGGTCTGATCATTGATCGCCTTTCCTTGTCTAGTTGCGCGTTCTTCTCTGTAAAATCAGCGAGGTTCGTGAACATTCTGGGCGAACCTCCGCCCACGTCCACGACCTCTAAAAGCAGAAACGCCATAGCCTGAACGACCCAGCTCTTGACCGATGCCGAGAAATTCTGAAGCACCACTCTCATCGGAGTTCCCCAACTGAGCTGAGTGGAAATATTTTGCACGTACGGAGTAAGGCCACCGTAATTTCTCCCGGCGAGTTGTTCAATTGTCTTTTCCGGCGCTAATCCTGTCTTCCTAATTTCAGATATATCTCTCAAAAAATTCGATAGTTTTGATTCGACGGATGTTTTTGCCCTAACATATCTGATCTGGACGATCGAAGCGGGCGCAGTGGCCGCTATGAGACCGAGACCTAGTCTTGTATATTGGGGAAGTCCGAGAAATGGAACAAAGTAAGTTACTACCGCGATAGGGAGACATGCAAGTAAGATGTAAAACGGCTTTTCGAAAGTGAATGGCTCCTTCACTTGGGCGCTTCCAATCACCACTAAAAAGATCAGAGAAATAACCGGAACGAACATTGCCGAGAAGAGCACGATCAATGTTGGATCTATGCTTTGAGCAGCACCGCCGAGCTGTCCTGCTCCCCCATTTGATACTCCACCCAGGAGATTCTGAGTTGCCCAGAGAATAACCAGAGAGATTCCCATGACGACGGTCGTGATGATGTACGCTTCGGCCATAGTGCCGATGAAATCCGACCCTGACCGGACTCTCTGTTCGTTATGCGCGAACAATTCCTTCAATTTGGATTCGAGATAACTTACCGCGTCTCCGCCAGTTTTCAAAACTGCAACATACCCACCAATAAAGTCAGACCACATCCTGTTTGGTGTATTTCGAGACGCCCTTTCGAGAGCCGACAGAGCATCGAGACCAAAGATTTCAATATCCATCAAAATCCGTCTCGCCTCTTTTGCAGCAGCCGGGAAAATGTAATCCGCTTTTGATACTCGCTTTAGCGTAGTGAATGGTGAAATGCCCCCGCCTGCAAGTACCGTGATGTATCCGACAAGATAGGGCAATTCGTTTTCCAACGCCTGACTCCTTGAGCCCGCGCTAATTTTGGGCAGAAATATCGTAATTATGAAAGGTAGAGGTGGGATTGCGACCATGGCGATTGCAAATATGCCCAAGCCTGCTTGTATGAAAAGATAAGCGCCCACAACAGCAGGAACAATCGAAAATAGGGACAACAAGAGTCCTAGAGAAATCAAAACCTCCGCGGAGGTGAACATGCTCGATTTTAGAATGTCATCTCTCAGCCTGGGAAATCTGGGAGAAATGAGCTTGGTCGGCCTGTTCATTGTTTTTAGAGCGAATCGGATGATTTTTTCACCAATGGCTCGTTTTTCCTTCTTTTCTTTGGATTGTTTCTGAGGCTTCTGAGTTTTAGGAATTTTTTTCTGTCTTTTCTCCGGTGGGACAAGAGTCTGGCCCGAACGAAGATCTTCCTCCATAGTGTTGGATGGGGAAGGAGTCTCAGAATCCGGAGGCAAATATCTTCGAGCCCTCTCTTTATTTATTCATCAGAAGTTTGGGCCTGCTCTACCGTCAGGTCCTTTTCTTCCGATTTTTCAAAAACATTCTTGGACATCGCCTCAACCCGGATCTTTGAAAGCACTCCCTCGGGATCAGCATGATACTGGGAAAACACTGTGCTAATCTCAATGAAGTTCCTTATGTTCCTAGATCGTAGCCACTGCAAAACCAAAATCCTGTTGGCGATCTCTTTCATTATGTCGCCCATCGATTTTCCTGAGTCCTTTCCCAGTTTTCTCAGTTTGACGCTCTTGTCCAAGTACTGGTAGAACTTGTCCTTGCTCGGATCCCAGACAAATGATTGAACCCACTTGCTCGCGTCAATGATCTCGTCCACCGAAATAACTCTCCTGACGATTCTCGGATTCCCTGGGTTTGTCGGATCCGGAATAGCTACACGTCTGACGGAAAAAATGAGATCTAGGAAGCTCAAATAGGACGGCGCGACGTCCATCGGTTTAGAAGTGAGTCTTTGAATTGCAGACCCCGCATCCTCTGCGTGTAATGTTGCAAGTCCCCCGTGACCAGTAGAAATTGCCTGGAAGAGAGCATAGGCTTCTTCTCCTCTAACCTCTCCGACGACCATGATGTCCGGACGCATTCTCATAGCTGCCTTGACTAGATTGAACAGGGTGACCTCACCGACATTGTTCTCGGACAAGCCGTAACTCAATCTGGAAACGAGCGGCGCCCAGTTTACGTGATGAATGTTGACTTCTTGAACTTCCTCGATGGTAACTATCTTTGAATTCGGGTTAATCATGGAAAGGAGCGCATTAAGGAAAGTTGTCTTACCCGAAGCAGTTGCCCCAACCACGACAGCGGTGAATCTGTTTTCTATCAGAAGCCAGGCATAAGACGCGATGGTATAATCCAGGACTCCGAAATTGATTAGGTCAATGATCGTTATAGGATCCTTTCTGAACTTTCTGATCGTCATGGTCGACCCTTGCGGAGAGACCTCTCGCCTAAAGGTGGCTGCAAGTCTGTGACCTCCAGGCAATGTAGCGTCGACTATCGGGAATGCAGTACTGACGTGTTTCCCGGACATGTGGACTAGCCTAACAATCATGTCGTCCAACTTTTGTTCGTTGGAGAACGAGAGATTCGTTTCGATGCTTTCGTACCTGCGGTGATAAATGAAAACTCCTTTACCAGCTCCATCGACAGAAACGTCTTCGATGTTGGGATCGCGCATAAGTGCGTCTATTCCACCAAAGCCCACGAGGTCTCTTTCGGCGTAATACAGGATCTTAGCCCAAGAAACAAGGACGCTTTTTTGCTGGGTTAGCTTGTAGCGGTCCGCAATTATCCTGGCTTGCTCTGCAAAGTATTTCTTCGGATCCACATCGTCTCTTGGAGCCTTCAGCTCGGTCTGGAGAACAGAGATGATGCTGTTGTAAAGTGTCTTTTCATTCAGCGTAAGCTCCCATTCATCGATAAAATAATAGGGAATTTTTAGAGCGGTGTCCTCGGCTACTACTGCGTAAGCGAAAGGAGGGGTGAGGGCGTACCTTTCTATCACTTCAAAATTCTTTGGCACCGTCTTGCCAATCATTGGCCCCTCGACAATTACAGGGGTGTCATCTGTTTTTTTCTTTTGAGATTTCTTCGCCGTCTCAACGAGCTTTTCGGTTGCAGTTTGCTTTTTCTTGGGTCTGGTAAGAAATTTTAGTTCTAATTTCAAATATTATTACAAACTCTTGCTTTTTCGTTTCGGTCCGAACGACACGGTTCTCTGGAGGAAAAATCGGACCAATGGCGCGAACAAATTGAACTTCACGTCTGCGACAAATTAATGGTTGTGAACTTCTACGCTTTAGCAGAAAAATGGATGTCTGGTACCGATCTGCAGTTTCATTATTTGTCTGTAAAATATCCTGCAGAGATAACATCAAATTTTTGTATCGTGGCATGTCAGCTATAGTGGTAGGCAGGTCTAAATCTACGGGCAAAAATTCGATTCTCAGAATCCCAGATTATGATCCTAAAGGGAAGCATCAATGAGCATCTGAGGGAAGTCTTTTTCATTGGATTGCTAATCGGAGGCATTAATG
>JAPCJV010000112.1 GCA_027886785.1 Nitrososphaerota archaeon
ATTGAATGGAACACTCTATTCCGATGATCACGCAGTGGTTAGAAACGGCAAAATCGTTGAGTCCTAGGCCACTGCAGGCGATTTTCTTTTTTCAATCATTTTTTTGGTCGGCTCTTTGATGGATGAGAGCTAGTTAACCGATCAAGAATATCCACACCGCCAAGATCGCCTTCTGCTTTGCTACCGTAGCATGCGCCAACAAGTGTTCAAAATGTATTCAAGTATGTTATGTTTCTTTTGGAAACCAGAATGCAGTTTATTTCTTTATAACGACTAGACTTGGACCCGTTCGGTCAGCTCCATGAAAAAAGCACTGGTAACAGGTGGGCTGGGCTTTATTGGAAGCCACCTTGTGGACCGGTTGCTTTCGGACGACTGGCGGGTTGTAGTGCTTGACAACCTTCTGACTGGAGATCACTCCAATCTGAGCCATATAAAGAAGAACGCGGATCTGAAAATTATTGAAGGCGACATCCGTGGTCTCGAATCCGTCAAAGCAATTTCTAAAGGGTGCGATGCGGTCTTTCACATGGCCGCTCATGCGTTGATGCGGGCTAGCCTGAAAGATCGTAGGGCTGACTTGGACTACAATCTGGTGGGGACTCTAAACGTACTGGAAGCGATGTTGAGCAATAGAATACCCGATCTCATATTTGCCTCAACGTCCGCCGTGTACGGCGAAGCAACGGTTGTTCCGACACCCGAAGAGTATCAAGGAATACAGACCAGCTTGTACGGAGCCTCAAAACTAAGCTGCGAAGCGTACTGCCAGGCATTTCTTGAACTGGCGCCTATGAGATTTTGGGCATACAGATTCGGGACTGTCCTGGGGGAGAGGTGTAGACGGGGAGCGATCTGGGACTTTGAACACAAGTTGCTGAAGAATCCTCTTGAGCTCGAAATACTCGGGAATGGAAAACAGAGCAAAGATTACCTTTACGTGAAAGATTGCGTGGACGGGATCATGCTTGGTTACGAAAAAAGTTCAGGCCGATCGAATATTTTCAATTTGGGTTTGCAGGAGCAAACCACTGTAGATGAACTAGCTGACATCGTAATTCATGAGATGGGGCTTTCCAGTGTGAAGAAAAAATATACCGGCGGTGAAAGAGGGTGGATCGGAGACAATCCCATTGTTTACCTCTCGATTGAGAAGATGAAGAGCCTTGGATGGAAAACGAAAATGTTACCTGTTGATGCGATTAAATTGACAGCGAAATGGACCCTGAGAGAGATTAGCTAAGACTAGACCTTTTCTAAGGATGTTCAAATGTCCAAAGTTGCAGTTACCGGCGGGGCCGGCTTTCTTGGTAGCCATGTTGTAAGACAACAGTTGGCGAAGGGCAACGAAGTCGCAATAATTGACAACTTTTCGTCTGGCTTTCTTGAGAACTTAGCCGATTTAGGCATTAAACAGGTTTGCCTTGTGGGAGATCTCCACAATTATGATTTCGCAAAGAAATCTCTTGCCGGTGCCGAGACTGTCTATCATTTTGCGGCCGAAGTAGGCAGTGTGCAGTACCTGCATGGATCGGCTGATCGAGAACTGGACGCGCTTCAAACTAATCTTGTGATAGATGCTAATGTATTCAAAGCGTGCAGAGAAAACAAAGTGAATTGCATAATCTATCCCTCCAGCGTATCAGTATATCCTTTCGAGAAACAGCTGGGGAGCGAAGCCATATTCAAAGAGGACGATGCCACTGAATATGTAGCGCCTGAGGGTGGTTACGGCTGGTCAAAATACTTGGGGGAAGTTCAGTTGAATATGATGCCCGATGTCTCGGTATGCATCGCTAGGATTTTCCATGCGTATGGCGAGAATATCTATCTCAAACCTGATAGGAGTCAGGTGATAGCTTCACTAATCTCAAAGGCGATTCGTTACCCCAAAGAAGAGTTCGTTGTTTGGGGGGATGGTCATCAAAAGAGGTGTTTCGTCTTCATTGATGACCTTCTAGAAGCTCTCAAAAAGCTAGAGTCCTTTGTACTGAGGAAGGGGAAGCTAACCGTAAATTTAGGCTCGCAAGAGGAAGTAAACGTGAGGAAACTAGCCGAGGTAATAATCGGAATTTCGGGAAAAAATATCAAAATGAGATTTGATAATTCAAAGCCAACTGGAGCTTTAAGCAGAAAACCTGACTTGCAGAGGATCCAGAAAGAACTCGACTGGATTCCCAAAACGAGAGTTGGCGATGGACTAGTCCGAACGTACAACTGGGCTGAAAAAAGAATTTGAAGTTGCTATGATTATCTGAAGTTCCTCAGTCCATCAAATGGAACAATTCTCACTTTTTCAACGATGAATGTCTGCAAGAGCTGGTTATGCTTCGCATTAGTAGATTTGCGTTGTCTGGATAGTTCGACGCATCCCAAGGAAATTTCTCTCCACCGAGCCACCTTTTCCAGCACGCTCTAATCATTGGGATTCAGTTGCTGTTTTGAAGTGAATTTTTCCTATCCCGATTTATTAGAAATATCGTTGGAGCTCTAGCAACCTTCCTCCTCGCGTATCTTTTCTCGAAGAGGTACGTTTGGAAAAAACCCAAATCAAAGATCGCCATTGAAAAGCCAACCAAGGGAAGATCGATCTTTCGTCGCGGATCAGAAAAATGAAGAGCTTCCCTTCACATCAGTAGATTCCGAAATGAAAATACGTATAACTCAGTTCCTTCAATAAATCATAATCACAATGAGTGTCGTATCCCCGCCCCCTGCTGGTAGGACCTACACTTGTCCAAAATGCGGCCGATCTTTTGCGAATGAAGCGGACCTGAAATCCCACTCTTGCTCTGGACGTTACGGAGTAAAAGAGATGGAGATGTCTGCGGCTGGCATTGGATAATATTTGGATTGTGCAAACGCAAAGGGTTACTGATACCTCTCTAATCTGGTAACGATCCATAGCTGCAACGAATATTGCCCTACCGCAGTCTCACAATCGAACTTTGATTTGAAGTGGAGAAGTTACAACTGAAATCATAACCGCTAGAAATAGGATCCGGAAAACGAATTTGGAAAGCATTTTTGTGCTCCATAAGAATAATCATGTCTCGAGAGTGGATAGGATTTCTTGGGAGCTGTGAGATAAGAAAATGTTGGCACGCGGGCTTCAGGCGTCTCGATATTGCAAGGATCTCTTGAACTTAGATAGCGAGATTCTATGCGTGACTATTGCCAACGACGACGGGGATATCGTAGCAATCGACTGGAAGAAAGGAAGAGTCCCCTGGGAGAATAATGGTGTGAAAGCAATGCAACAGTTTGAAGAAATTCAATCAAAGTTAGGCGCTTGGATGCAAATCATTACGGGGTTGGCGGGACAAACCGAACCGCTTGTCGGAGGTTTTGAACGAGCGTCCTTCATTCATAAGAACTTTCAATTAGTCCTATTGGGCCCAAAATTGAACGGTTACGCCATTGGTGTCTTGCTCGCAAGATCAGCGAATATCGATCACGTCGTGAGTAAGATTAAGGAAATTACGGGTGGTTTTTGAGTTCCAAAGTTCAGGTTGAGAGGCCTGCAGGTCTTGCTGGTTTGTCCAATCCGTTCTGCATAGTGTATTAGCTTTCCAAAGGGTCACTAATAGACTGGCAGAGTTTCAAGAAGTGTGTTGCTACGCACCTCTGTTTTGGCGAACTCAGTTCTCGTCCCAGAAAGTGAGGGGGGACTAAGAGTTAGAATTTCAGGTCTCTGATTCGGTTTGAACTTTTTTGAATAAAGACGATCACTTAGGTGAGGAGATATGGATTTTCTGATAATCAACAAAGCTAAGAGAGACTACGAGATACAATTGTAGCTCTTCTATTCAACTCTCGGGAAGTGTCAGTCGTCCGGAGCGTCGCGCACGAAAATCCTGTCGCAAATTGCAAGACGATGTCTACCCCCTTCTAAGGCATCCGAACCAGTCAACGGAGTCTGCAACGATGCGTCTTACTGCCGGGATCGACGTATCGCCTTTTCGCGATCCTGGAGGTCATGGTCTTTCCTAGTAGTCGAACTAATAATGAAAGACCATTCGAAGCCATTTGATCACTAACCTGAGGTATTCGTAACGATAAGAGAGTTCAAGGGCAAGTAGTAATCTGTGCTGATCAAGTTAGAGGGATTGACTACACCAGTCAGTGTACTATCATAGCCCCCTAAACAATAGAGTGTACTATCAGAGACCACACAGGTTGTCGTTACACTTGATGGATAGCTGGGTGTCTGATGCCAAGTCCCTATTCCCGAAGAGGACAAGGGCGCGGAGTAAACGCCGTTGAAAGTTGAACCCCCACTCTGCTCTCCTCCCACGCAATAGATGTTCGAGGCAGACACACCGCACGCTTGGAAGGCTATCTGAATGGGATAATTCGTCGTCATCATCCAAGGTCCCACACCGTTGGAGGAAAGTAACGCGTACTCGACCACGTTTTGAGTGTTTGAAATCGCACCATAATTAACCCCGCCCTGATTGCTTGCATAGCGCGCAATGCCTCCAAGACAGTAGATGTAATTGCCAGAGGCAACGCACACCGGTAAGTAGAGATTCTGCGGGTAGTCTGATGTGTGGCTCCATTTGCCGATTCCCGAAGGAGAAAGGGGTGCGTACCAAATGGAATTGCTCAGGGCGGATGTGGCATTCGTTCCGGCCGTCTCGTTGGTCCCTCCTACACAGTAAATGTATCCTGAGGAAGAGACGCAGGCCGCGGTATCCACGGGAATAGGAAAGGCTGTAGTCTGTATCCAGGGGCCGACATTCAGAGTAGATATGGAAGCGAAGTAGCTCGCCGTGATGTCATCACCCTTGGTGTCGAATATTCCTCCGACACAATAGAGGTAACCGGAATAAGCCACGCATGATGTAGATGATACATTTTGAAGATACGGAGATTCGGTAGTCCAGTTGCCAATACCCGAAGTTGAAAGCGTGGAGGTGTACACTTGGTTGCTGGGATTCCCGTTGGCATCCGTTCCGCCGACACAGTAGATGTAACCTGAGGTGCTGACACACGATTGCGCGAGGACTCCGTAACTTCCTCCAGCCTGAAGCGGGTAACTCGTGGTTGCGACCCAAGGGCCAGTTTCCACTGGGCTCGCGTACTGCGCATATATGAAAAGAAGCAGGATGGCAAATATCAGAATCACGGCAGCGATACTGATTCTCGATGTGTTCAATTTCCTGGGAGAAGAAATTGTAGTGGGTGCGATCTCCTTCTCGATCCGGCTCGTCGGGGATAACGACATGACGGCCCGATAGAGCAAATATGGAATAATCACGGCGAGAAAATCATTGACTAATTTCAAAATAGAGTACTCAAGATCGCTAGTCGTTGAACTCAGTCTGAAGTCGCTGAGTAACGACAAGGTGATGAAGGCGAGAGTCAGTCCCACCAGTCTGACGTGCTTCTTTATCGTCTTGTCCGGAGTTCTATGACCGGCTACGAATAGAGTTACAACCGAATATCCATACACCAGAAATAATGCAAAAAACGTTGGAAAAAAGACGTAGCCAAACCAAGTCGGTGCGCTCTTGTAATAGGCGAAGAGGATGATGCCCAAAAAGAGTACCAACGGGGCCAAGTAAGACGGCTTCCGAAACTTCTTCCAGCGGAGTGTGTCCCTGTGAAAAAAGTCCAGCTCGAGTGCAGCTAGAACGGTGCTATCGACGAAAGCGAAAATGACCGGAAATATGAATGCAAAGGAGATATGGGACAGGGGCAGGCCGGCGATCAAAACATAGTCACCTGCAACCGAATTGAACGGCTCCGGGAAATTTACCAGAGTGCCGAAAAAGAGGAAGACACCCATGGCTATTATCCAGAACGCCCTGCGTCGATAGATCTGGCCGACGAGCGCTTTTCCAATCTGTGCAGCTCTAATAATTACAAAGAGTTCTAATCCCGCTTGAATGAAGAAACTTAGCAGGTTGATAACCGGCAGGATATTAATGGACATGAGGTACAACCTCCATTCCTGTACTCGAAACTGAAAAGCGGAAATAACCGTGTAAAGGCGGAAGACCTAGCATCTTCTTGACTCGAAATAGCGGAGTGATGGAGAGACCTTCTTCATAGAGTCTCATCTCAATCACTCCGTCGAAAATTTGCTCCATGGTAGTTAGGACGTTTGGCGCGTTCATCCCATCTTCTGCGAGAGCGAAGAGTACCGCGTCCTGCTGCTTTAGATCCGAGAGCAGCTGCGACCAGTAGTTGTACATGGATTCCAGAGAATTTAGGACAAGGAGCGGAGAAAGGATGTCTGTTGCGACCCTTAC
>JAPCJV010000113.1 GCA_027886785.1 Nitrososphaerota archaeon
AAAAGTTGCATCAACACTACGATATCGGTCTCTCGGCCGCATTTCCGTGTTAGGTAAACACTGAAGATCCAAACTTTGTTGAATTAGGTAAACACTGTCGACATCCCACATAGCACCATATTATTTTCCTCGTTTTTCCAGATAACTCTCCATAGTGGGCTATGTAGCGTACATTGAATTGACGTATTCTCTACCCCTTCCCATCGTTCATCGTCCTTTGCGATGAGTCCAGTACGTAATCGCTGACCGATTCGACAGTCCAGAAAGTACCCTTTTCCCCATCTTGGCGCTCGTATGCCTTTAGCATTTCTTCAGCTGGCAGATATTCTTCGATGATTTTGGCTATCCTCCGCAAGTCTTCCGGGGTGAGGGTTTTCCATTCTTTACGCAAGCGGTCACGCTGCACTTCTATCGCTTTTACGCCAGCCATTACATGTGCTCTCATTTTTCCTTTAACCTCAGTTTCCTTTCTTCAATGTACTGCGCCTGATCTTATTCTGCGTATTTTTGACCAAAGTTAATTCTGATATTTCAATTGTCTTTCCTTCCATAATTCAATCCCCTCTTCAAACGCATTAACTAATTGTGATTGAAGAATCAGCGCACCCTTCTTTCTGAAAAAAGTAAGCTCAAACCTCTTCACCTTTACCGTCAAGTCGTGATCAAGACTGTAAATTTCTCCTGTCTTATTGTCATTCTCAAAAATCTCTCCCAGTCGATCGAGCCCGAGAACTTTTGAAGTTGTGGGTCTTTGTTCCGAGGTCACATTGTATTCTTTCCCGTAGCTTCTATATTTCCTTGAGTTAGGTCTGTAGTAATCATAACCAGTGTGACCCACGAACAAAGCACCTCTTTCAACATAAGCGTGTAAGCTCGAGCGTACGTTTCTCCAAATTTCAAAAACCTTGTTGATGTTAGCAAAGTCTTGGGAAATTACAGTGAGTGTGTTATCGTAGTCTGTGAGGTAAGTGCTTTCGTTCTGAAAATTGAGAATGTTTTTCTTCAGGCTAATAGTCAAACGGAAGCCGTACGGGGTATCTTCAGTTGTGAATACTTCCCCCACCAAATGTTTCGACTCGAACTCTTCCTTGATCTTATTGAGCATGTTAGTCATTGAAATGTAAGGAATGGCAACCAGATAAGCACTAGTGCAACAAGTTGCAAAATTGGCAACTTCTTAATATAGAAAGAAAGAGGAAACAAGACAAACCAGAGAGTGTTGCAAAATGGATCTTCCTGATCTACCCGAGATTGTACAAAAAATCAAAATCAAGATGCTAGAGAACGATGTTAGAGCGATCAAGGTAGCCGAGGCAACGGGCCTTCACAAAGCAGCAGTTTCAAAAGCATTGAGTGGTAAGATCAAAAGTTACGAGACACTTAGAGCTATTTCCCTTGCCGTCGAGGAAATTATTGCATCTTCAGCGAATGGCAAAACCGTGAGCAATATGCTTGCAAGAAAGAAACCAGTCACGGCATTTGAGGATGACGATATCCGAAGCGTGAAAGAAAAAATGCGGAAAAACTCATTCTCTCAGATTCCGGTTGTTGGTGTAGATGGTCGCATCAAAGGACTGGTCACAGATAGAAGCTTACTAGACTTTCCTGGAGTGTATTACGCAAAAGATGCTTTGAGTTCAGATTATGCCGTGGTCTCCCCGGATAAGAGTATAGAAGATGCACGCGAGATAATCAAGCACGTTCAGGCGCTTCTCTTGCAGGGGAAAGAAATGAGGCTCAAAGGCATTCTGACCAAGGCTGATTTTATCTAGTGCTCACTCAATCAAAGTAGATAAGGCGTTTATCCTCGGGCAGGAGAGCATTCGAAGAAAGAAAATGATTTTCTTTGGCAGGGATACTGTTTCCTACTCTTAATCTACGGTCTGTCATAGAACGAATTTCTTCCATGGTGAGATTTCCGCAATTTCATTGATGTCATCGCGCTTCCGATCTAGGAATTAGCTGTTTCTGGCCAGTTCGGGAAAAACCTCCTATTCGAGTATTGAATGCTTACCGGCACAAACTTCTGCAATATTCAACCACGATGTGAGCGCAAACGCCCACCCAGGATTCTAGAGCTAGAAAAAATGCGATGTTTGGGTTTAGGCAGCTGTTGTTTGCAGGGGAAAGACGTTAATTTTGAATTTTTGAATTTGAAGGAAATTTGCAACTTTAGAATTGTTGGACAACTTTAAGAAATCCACTTTTTCCTAGACCGCGGACTAGGAATGGGAGTATCGAATCTTTTCACCGGTAAATTGAACATCTGTTTAGCGTGCGATTACTATACAACTTTGGATAAGGGAGCCCAGGAACACAGCAGGGCAAACGATCATGAAGTAAGAAGATACCAAGTTCACAATCTTGAGATAAGCAAGGAAAACATTGAGAGACTAAGATTTCAATTGAAAAACGGAAGATCTTACTAATTACATCGTGGGCACTCTTTCCAGCAAGCGAAGCAATAGAACTTGTCACAAACTTCGCAAAGAAGCTTGTAGTGAGCTGCTCTAGGGGAATCGGGATCCGAGCGAGGAGTTATGATCACTTTCGACAATTAAGGCAGGCGACAAAGAAATCTGTGATCCTCTCGCTAATACTTTATGGAAGATTCTTCCACCGAACAGATTTCTGTATTCGATCCGATTGTCTACTTTTCTCAACTTGGCCTAATTGAAAGGTGTGGCCCATTTTTGACTACATTAATCAAAAGGGCCTAAATGAGGTCGGCCGAATTTAATAATTCAAATCTCCTAAGGTGCAGTAACATTGCAGAACGATATTTTTGCGGAAGTGGAAAAGGCAGCGGCTTCAGCTGACGCAAAAGTTGCAAAAGTCTCCTGGAGAGGTGTGTTGAGCCTAAATGTTGCCGAAATTGGTCTGGGCTCTGTTCAATATCATCTTAGGGCAGCGAAGGTGCATGGCGATCAGAAGAAGGTGGAGTTTGTGAAGATCGATAGGGAGTCAGGCAAGGAAGTCATCTCCAAGGAGGCTCCACAATTATTTTCTTACAGACCGGGTGCAAGCGGTGAGCGACTGGACGTAGCTCCCATACCAGCTAATGAAGTGAAAGAAACAGTACGCACCGCAAACGATGAAATGATTTTCGCACGGACAGAGAAGCAGTATTTTCTCAAGGAGGATCTTGACTCCAACGGCAAATGGACTCCCGTCCCCGCATCGCAAGTGATTGACCGGCAGGTTGAGGATGGTCAAATCATCGAACCCTTTGATCGCACCACAGATATTCAGATAGAAAAAGAGGGATACGTCTCGCTGGAGCGAATCTCTGAATACAGGTTCAAAGAGGTGTACATGCTTGCGGCAGACACCGATAAGAAAGTAAAGGAATCCCATGATCGAGTGCTGCAACTCGCAAGGCATCTCTTGGACAAACAGATTGCCCTAGTAGGATTCTTTTCCTGGGGCAGAGGTTACCAATACTACACCGCTGTTATCTACCCATACGAAAGAAAGAGCGATGGGGAGATGTGGTTGGTGATGGGGATGAGCGAAGGAGTACTGCAATTTGACAAAGCTTGGGCGCTGGTCCAAAACGCGGAGCCCGAGGAAGAGGCTACGCCTGTCCCGACTGTCACTGCAAGAAAGAAACCCAAAGTTAGAATCTCAAAGTAACCGGCAAGGCATTGAGTACCGGGATCCTGGGACGAGATCACTAGAGCAGGCGAAAAAATCAGCTCTAATTCAGGAAAAACAAGTATTGCGTCCAGCACTGCTGCAGGCTGTCCTCTCTCTGAAATGAACGCCGAAACCAGGACATTCAGATCAAGAACGAGTTTCATCAAACACGCTCTTTTTTTCTGGTGGATTCGATCATTCGCTCAATTTCACTTCCGCTGAATCCCGACCTCTGAGCTTCTCCTCGAAATCTCTGGAGCGTCTTTCTCAGATTCCGTTTCTCAGAAGACACTTCTACCCGTCTCAGCACAATTGTGTCTTGTTGCGCCAAAATGATAAATCGAGTGCCAATCTTCAGCTTCATTTTCTTTCTCATCTCGCTGGGGATCACAACCTGCCCCTTCTCTGATAATCTCGTAAAGTCAAGTGACATGCTGGATAAGCGTAAGATACGTCTTACATCTTTATTAGATTAGATTAGTGCTTCTTGGTGTCTTCCGGGAGCAGCAAGCGTATCACTCGGAATTCGCCCGCCGGAAAATAGAGTACCACCGAAACCTGAAGCTCTAAGTTCACGTCTCAAAGTTTCAGCTAACCCGATGATCTCAGTGGTAAGAATTTGGTAAGTAACCACGTATCTCGGCTCCGTCATCACCAACAACGGGCAACTCTATGTGAATTTGACCATATCAGGTCTCTACGTTCCCGAGGCAGGTGATCTGGGGATAAGCAAGGAACAACGCGACGAACGGCTTTCCCGGACTGGCGTCGAATTCTTTGTACTTCCAAATACTGTTTAATCAGACGCAGATAGTATTCACGCCTCCAAAATAGCGACTTTGTCCGATCGTGGCGTAAATCCGCAACCGGTCGCAACCATCGCCAGTGGAAGAAAGCTTTTATCGATAACATCCGTTGCCAGAAAAAGGGGAGAGAGATGGTCAGCGTTCTTTGCGCGTACTGTGGTTCGAATATTGTGCCCTATGGATATTATGACTATTACGAGGGTCCGGTTCCCTGTGTGGAATGCCATAAGAGCACTTGGATCTCAGTTGATAGTGGTGTCGTTCTAGAATCGAAAAAATGGTACTTCACTCAAATGGCTGGTTAACTTTTGTCCTCACGAGAAGTGCGTCACTAAATTACTTTCCGGTTCTGTCAAGTCTTCGTCGGGTGGACAACGACAAGTCGTGACAAGTCATTTTCATCTGTACGACTTCCTAACTTGGAAACATCGACTTTCAGGAGCTGAATATTTTTTGTTATCATCGCTGCCGCGCTCATGAATACTTCTTGGTTTGGAAGTAAACAGAAATCGAGGAAGTGATGTTCGGGGAGGAAGTAGTGTTCAAAGCCTAACTGGTCGGCAGTCCGGACGAGCTCTAGCTCTCCTTTGTAGACCTCCTGTGCCGTCTTCCCTCTCGCCCAGGTCACGTAGTCGTATGCTCCAAAATGCATGTCGGCAAAATTATTCCCCCGAGTCTAATTATCTTATTGCCAAGCCAAAGACAAAAGGTGGAAGCTCAGACTTCCTGGTGGCAATTATTTTTCTTTGCTTTTTGGTGAAACCGTACGAATACGATAGAGAGAGTGCAATTTTCAGCTAAAATCGATCATTACGATTCTTTCTACGAACAGCACTGAAATGAAAATGCGAGACTTAGGGGCCCCCTAGGGGGGATCGCAAGCGGGGGAGAAATCTGCTATAACCGATTCGTGACTCACCTGTTCAGCACCCTTATATGTGGGATTACTTATTCTACTTATTTGTCATAATGCCAAACGTTACCATGGCCGTGCCTGAAGAGTTGCACAGGGTTATGAAGAACCATCCAGAGATCAAATGGACTGAAATCGCGCGTCGCGCCATGAAAGAGTACGCAGCGAACCTGGAGGCCTTCGATGAATTGACCGGTAAAAGTAAGCTCACGGAAAATGATGCGCTCGATATTGGCGCGTCCGTGAACAAGGGTCTTGCTGCGAGGTATCAGAGATCCATGGGAAAAAGAAGGCTAAGGACAGTTGAAACTCGTCGTCGACACTAACGTTTTGTTGGGTGCATTGATCAAGAACTCCACCACCAGATCGTTGCTGCTGAGCCCCAATCACGACTATTACATTCCGGAATACGCGCTGGAGGAAGTTGAGAAACATCTGAACATAATCAGTACCAAATCCGGACTTTCCACCCATGAAATCAAACTCCTGTTCGACGTACTTGCTACAAACTTGAATGTCGTCCCTATGAAACAATTCATGAAAAATCTTGCAAAGGCGGAGGCGGCGTTGAAAATTATCGATGAAAAGGATGTACCTTTCCTTGCGCTAGCATTAAGCCTCAATTGTGATGGAATATGGAGCAACGACAAACATTTGAGGGAACAGAAATTTGTGAGAGTTTGGAGCACGAACGACATCATTTCATTATTGGATTGATTGCATACCCTTCGTTCACAGATTCTCCGCGAAAGTCATCGTAGTCCTAACTTCCTTGATTTATTATGCTGCTTTCCACGCAATCACTGAGCGGCGCATAATTTCGTACCGTTCAGTTTGAAACGAGCTCTGTTTCCCGTGTTATCGAGAAATTCCGAGAGCTATGTG
>JAPCJV010000114.1 GCA_027886785.1 Nitrososphaerota archaeon
ATTTCTGACTTCAAAAATGCATATCTGTATGAGAAAAAGAGGAACTTTCGGGTTATGTCAGACCGAAGATCACGTCTCAAGGGTCTAAGAGTGGAGGATATTCTGAACGAGGAACTTCGAAGGGAAATGGGAGTTGAAGAAGACCCGGAGACAGGAAAGCTTCGGATGAGCCAGCGGTTCACCCAGATCAATGAATGGGAAGATATTATGCATTCTGTCTACGAACTTCCAATAGAGCTTGAAGGATACTCCAAGAAAATTTCTGAATTAGAGTATCTAAAGGAAATAGTGGACCGCCTGTCAAAGCAGGATTTTGACAATGTAAAGAGGTCTGAGAGCAGGAAAAAACAGCTCAGTCAGTTTGCCAAAAAGATGAACATGTACTTCAATCTGGTTTTTACCAAGGGTTCAGAAAAAATCGGGTATGGTGTTCTGATCTACTTTCCGAACCTGAACAAGGACGCCGAAAGAAGTTCTGGAATCGTACTCGTCGAGAAGAAGATCACTAACAAAGGAAAATCGGAAACGAGGTTTGAGCGTGCTCGGTTTGACGATTTCTTGATCGAAGTGAGGCCTTTCATCGAAATTCTCGGGGATCTTTACCGAGAGACAAGAAAAACCTGAGGAACTTTCTCTATTTGATTTGCCTAGGCATCGAAAGCACGGCGCACACTTTCGGCGCAAGCGTTTCCGAATTAAGATCGGGTTCATTCCAGGTAAGATCGGATTCCAAAGACGTCTACAAAGCTCCCCCCGGTTCTGGGATTCATCCCAGGGAAGCATCTAGGCATCATGAAGAAACCTGCTCGGATGTCGTTGAAAAAGCTCTGGCTGAAAGCAGATGCGGTATGAAAGAGATCGACTTTGTCGCATACTCTGCGGGTCCAGGATTGGGACCCTGTCTTCGGGTTGGCGCTGTCGTTGCCCGATCCCTTGCTTCTTATTTCGGGAAGGAAATCGTCCCCGTAAATCATGCAATTGGCCACATAGAACTTGGAAAGTTGCTGCTCGGTCTACAAGAACCGCTGGTGTTGCTTATTTCAGGAGGTCACACGGTAATTGCCGCAGAAAGTTCGGAGGGCTGGAAAATTTTTGGGGAAACGATGGACCTGACAGTGGGTCAATTGCTTGACCAGCTAGGGCGATTTTTTGGAATGAACTCACCTGCCGGGCCGAAAATAGAAGCGATTGCAGCTGAATTAGGCAGTGCACCCAATATTGTTCAAATGCTACCTTATGCAATCAAGGGAAATGACGTTTCCTACTCCGGTCTTTTGTCCTCGGCGAAAGAGGCGTTTTTAGATGGGAGTTCACAACAGGTGGTCTGTTTTTCAGTACAGGAAATTGCGTTTGCACTTCTAGCTGAAGCAACAGAAAGAGCTCTGGCCTTTACGGATAAGAAGGAGCTTTTAGTGACTGGCGGAGTCGCCGCAAATCAAAGACTCTCAGCTATGTTACGTGACATGTGTGATGCGAGGGGAGTAAGGCTTGGAGTGATTCCGAAACAATTTGCAGGAGATTGCGGCTCCCAAATTGCAGCAGCCGGGTTTCTCTTTCATGAAAAGGGGAGATCTATTCGCTTGCGAGACGCATTCGTGCGTCAGTCTTGGAGAATCGATCAGGTGAATTTTTCATCAGTGAGATAATGACCATGCAAAAGCTGGATCGGTCTTCTTCGATGGAAGGATCAGAGGCTAAGATCGACCTCATCAGCTGGTACGGTTTCCCCGCAGTCAAAAAAATCAGACTGAGAAAAAACTATCGGGATTCTTCCTTAGATCGCTCTCTCCGGACGAGAAGGACAAAACAAGAGGCGGAAATTCTACATTATTCAAAATTGGCTGGAGTCTCGACGCCGGAATTGTATTTTGTAGATCCGCAAGCCTCCGAAATAGTCATGGAATTTGTGGAAGGACACTTGCTTAAGGATCTCCCAAACGACCACAAAAGGAAAGGGGAACTTTTTGAGACTGTGGGAAAACTCGTAGCAAGGCTCCACAAAAAGTCAATAATTCATGGAGACCTCACTACGAAAAATATGATCATGGCCGACGACGGCATCGTTATCTTGGATTTTGGACTTTCCTTTGTGTCTAATCGAATCGAGGACAAGGCCGAAGACTTGCATCTAATGAAGCAGGCATTGAGAAGTTCCTCACCCCTAGCGATCGCTCGCCGGGACTTTGAGTCCGTTGTGCAGGGGTATCGTTCCGAAGTGGGGCACTCTACAACGGAAATAGTTCGCAAGCAAATTACAAAAATAGAATTGAGAGGGCGATATGCTCGCGTTGACTGAATTTTTCTTTGCCACGGGAAACGACTACAAGATCGAGGAAGCAAAGGCGGCGGTCCTACAATTCAATATTGGAATTACAAAATTTGACACAGTGAAAAAACTAGAGATTCAAAATTTGGATTTGGAGGAAATTGCGAATACAGCAGTCTCCCTGATTATTTCGCAATCGAAAAAACCAATTTTCGTGGAAGACTCCGGATTATTCATCCATCATCTCAATGGTTTTCCGGGCCCTTACAGTTCGTTCGTTTTTGAAACCATTGGGGTAGATGGAATCTTGAAATTGATGGAGGAGGCAAAGACAAGAAAAGCAGAATTCAGATCCTCCGTCGCTTTTGGAATGAACGGAAAGTGGCTCGCCACGTTCTCTTCTGCGACGGAAGGGACGATCCAGCTAAAGCCAAGGGGAACAAATGGATTCGGTTTCGACCCGATCTTTGTCCCGATGTGGACTTCAAAGACGTTCTCGGAAATGGAGCTCAAGGAAAAGACCGTATATTCCCATAGGGCTAAAGCCATCTCGAAACTGGCGTTATGGTTTCTGAACGAAGCAACGAAGAAAAATCCGGATTTGACGGAAACAGACTCTGAGGGCATTAGCTAACTAATCGAAAGATCTTCCAATTTGGCGATACGTTTAATTTACATAATTTAGGACTTTGCCTCTTCACACTTGGCACGAATCCATTCGCACAGAAGAGGAAAGTCACAATCTACCAGGCCGTCGTCGAAGCGGCCTCCGAGCTGGGTGAGCTACAGTCAGGACGAGGTCGTGGCTACAATTTCAAAGCTTGCCAAGGAAGGGCTTGGGCCCAGTCAGATTGGGTTGCGCTTGCGAGATGATTATGGAATTCCGCAGACAAAGACTTTTCTGGGAAAGAGCATCATCGAAGCGTTAAGGGAAGGCAAGAATCCTCAAACGATTCCCGAGGATCTAGGCCGACTGGTAGAGAGAGCCGCGAAACTAAAGGACCATCTCGCCAATCATCATGCGGACAGGAAAAACGTAAGATCGCTGGAACTGTTGGAAGCGAAGATTCACCGGTTATCTAATTATTACAAGGAAAAGGAAAAACTTCCCCAATCGTGGAAGTATGCAACCGCAGTTGCCCAACTAGCTTAAGAATTCGTAATCATTGGCAGACTTCCGATCTCTGATGGAAGACGAGCAGGCCTTCTACTCAAAAGCTCGGCGATTTGAGAGTAAGATCCTTGCCAGTGCAAAGAACAACGAAAATATTCTAATCGCGACGCATCACGACGCAGATGGGATCTGCGCGGCTGCTATTCTTTGCGAATTTGTAAGGCGCAGCAAAGGTCACTGCCAGGTCAGAGTAGTTTCCGAGCCAAACTCCAAATTCTTGGACAAGCTGGGAAGCTCAAAATTTGACCTTGTCATATTTGTAGATATTTGCGCCGGTCTGACAGGAGAAATCTCGAAGAGATTTGGGGACAAGTGGCTGATCATCGATCACCACGAAATTCCTGATCAGGAGATGGAAATCGAAGGCGTATTGAATCCTTGGCAATTTGGAGTGGATGGAGGGTCCTCCATTAGCTCCTCTGGTTTATGCTACATAATTGCTAACGCACCCTCAGACAGATCACTTTTCCTGGCTCTAGCGGGGGCGCTAGGCGATCGGCAGGATGTCGGGCCGAGGAGGGCGATCACCGGTTTGACTGCAAAGCTGCTCGAAGGTGATGGAAAAATCTCGAGTGCAATTGAAACAAAATACGATCTCTTGTTTTGGTGCAGGGAGACGAGGCCCGTTCATGAATCCATTGCAAATACGACTACCATTTTCATTCCTGGTCTCACGGGCAATAAGGACGCCTGTCTTGCCTCCCTGCGAGGAGCAGGGATTGAACTACGGGTCAGCAATAGATGGAAAACCTCCTCAGAATTCGGCGAAGACGAGAAACAGAGATTGCTTGAAGCCATCGTCCCGCATCTTTCAGGGACGACATTCACTGTCGAAGATTTAGTGGGTAGCGTTTACGGATTGAACAGCAGAGACGAATATTCAATGATGAGAGATGCGAGAGATCTGGCGATGTTGGTGAACGCCTCGGGTCGCCTGGGGAAACCTAGCAGCGCTATTTCGATTTGCCTCGGAGACGATCAAATCAATGCAAGTGAGTCCGATCAGATTATCGCCGACTATCGCTCCGAGCTCGTAAAATCCGTTCAGATGCTGATGAGCACCGAAGATCGAATCAACGAAAAGGGAGATTACGCGCTCGTCGTGGGAGACGGCGTCGTCAGTGAAAGAATGACGGGGGCGGTGTGCCAGATAATTTCCGCGTACTCGCGGTTCCGGAACAAAGTGGTTTTTGTACGAACGACCACAATTGATGGCGATGTAAAAATCTCAGCCAGATGTGGAAAGGAAAGAACCGGCTACGATCTAGGATCTATTCTCTCGCAGATTGCCACGGGAACCTCAGGCGTGGGAGGCGGTCACAAAACTGCGGCGGGAGCCAGATTTTCTATCGCAAAGCAGCAGGAATTCCAGCAGGCAGTGGATTCTTTATTCCAACCGCGAAGAAGAAGCTGAAAGCTCAGCTCGTAATCGGTTTCTCTGACCGCAGGACTTTAGGCGCTGTCGATGAATCCCTCCGTCCGGATAATGTCAACTTTCCGAAGGGAATGATTTTCTCCCAGAGAAAGAAAGCAAAACGGCTCTTTATCACGATAGAATTGCTTGAAACTCAAAATTACTTTGAAACGTTAATATCTACTCTGGACGAAGTGATCTCCCACATTTACTCAGCCACACGCACTTTAGAAAAAGCTGAGATTACATGATTGATAGTCGACTCCTGAGAGAATCCCCTGAAAAGATCAGGGAGAATTTAGAAAAGCGGAACATTACGAATTTTCCGCTGGACGAACTTCTGGATCTTGATAAAAAAAGGCGAGAACTGATTTCCAGAAATCAGAAGCTCAAAGAAGAAAGAAACAAGATTTCTCTGGAAGTTTCAAAGGCCAAGAGCGCCGGAAAGGACGCTTCGGAACTAATTACCAAGATGCGTATAGCGTCTGACGAGATTTCAGAGAATGATGGGCAAACGCAGAGCGCTAATGCGAAGCTCACTGAGCTATTAGGTGCTTTACCTAACTTTATTGATCCTGAAGTCCCGGTCGGAAAAGATGAAACGGCAAATCTTGAACTCAAAAAATGGGGCGAGACGAAAAAAGGCGAACTGGATCACATTGACATCTCTGCACTTTTTGATCTGATTGACATCGACAGAGCTGCCAAGACCTCAGGCGCTAGGTTTTATTTTCTAAGAAGGGATCTCACGAGAATGAATTATGCGCTGATGAGTTTCGCTCTGGATTATCTTCGGAATCGGGGTTTCATTTTGATTCAACCCCCGTACATGCTCAAACGCGAGGCAATAGGAGGTGCAGTAATTCTGGGGGACTTTGAGGACGTAATTTACAAGATCGAAAACGAGGAACTGTATTTGATCGGTACATCTGAGCACGCAATAGCGGCGATGCACATGGACGAAATTTTTGCAGCGAAGGATCTTCCGATTCACTACGCCGGCGTCAGTCCCTGTTTCAGAAAAGAGGCAGGAGCCCACGGCCGCGACACTAAGGGAATTTTTCGCGTTCACCAATTTGAAAAAGTGGAGCAGTTTGTGTACTGCACACCCTCCGAATCTGAAAGAGAGCACCAGCTGTTACTGAAAAACGCGGAGGGTTTTATGCAAGAACTGGGCATTCCGTATCACGTTGTCCTCTTGAGCTCCGGGGATATGGGAAAAGTTTCAGCAAAGACCTACGACATCGAGGGATGGATCCCAAGTCAGGGAAAATACAGGGAACTAATCTCATGCAGCAACTGCACGGATTTTCAGTCTCGAGCTCTGGGGATCAAGTACCGGGAGAAAGCCCATGAAGAATCACGCTTCCTCCACACTTTGAA
>JAPCJV010000115.1 GCA_027886785.1 Nitrososphaerota archaeon
ACAGTAGCTAGGGCGGCAGCGACGCTCAACGGATTTCCATTGTACGTCCCTGCAAAATATACCCGCTCCGAGGCGGCAGTTTCCATGATCTCTTTACTTGCTAGAACCCCTGCCAGAATCAATCCATTTGCAACAGCTTTCGCGATGGTGGTCATGTCTGGCTGGATTTTGAGAAATTCCTGTGCTCCTCCGATCGCCAATCTGAATCCAGTAATGACCTCGTCAAAGATCAGCAGGATTCCATATTCTTTCGTCAACCTCCGCATGAGTTCCAGGTACCCCTTCTCTGGAGGTATGACGCCTAAATTCGCCTGGTATCCTTCGGTAAATACCGCAGAGATTTGATTGCCCTCCCTTCTAAGCGTCTCTTCCAGAACCTCGGGGTCGTTCCAAGGAATTACGATGATGTCGTCAGCGACGCTCTCGGAAATTCCCTCTGAGGTAACAACCTTTTGTCGAATTTTTCTTGCAAAAGGTCCAATGACGGAATTGACTGATCCCACCATGTTCCAATCCATCCAGCCGTGGTAGTGCCCTTCGAATTTCAGGATCTTCTTCTTGCAGTTGTAAGATCGGGCTAATCTGCGAGCGATGGAAGTCGCTTCAGTACCGGTGCTTGTCAGTATTGTTTGTTCAGCACTGGGAATATTCTTCCTGAGTTTCTCGCACAGCCTCAACTCAATTTCAGTATTCGTGCCATAAATGGTTCCCTTTTCTAGCTGGGCGCGAACTGCGGTGTTTACAACCGGATTAGAATGCCCTAAAATAATCGCTCCAAAAGCAAGGTGGTAATCAATAAACTCATTTTTGTCTGCATCATAGATGTGTGACCCTTGCGCTTTATCGAAAAAAGAGGGCATGGAAATCGGAATGCGTTCATAGGTACCGCGAGCAATAGCCTCCCTTGCAGCACTATTGGTTCCGCCAGGAAGAAGATCGTTTGCCTCGATCTGCAGTTCCTTAGACCGGGCAAAAGTACGGTGAGCTGTCGTAACGGCGCTCTCAGGCATTTTACTTCTCGAGTTGCACCCCTCCTTCTTACATATATTTAGTCATCAAGGAGCTCGAGAAAGCTTTTGAAATTGGGAAAGGATTGACTTCGGCTTGAGGTCTTTTGGAAAAGAAACTTATCTCGACGGATTGAGCCATGAAACCGGTTCGACCATATTATTCTCAAGCGGTAAGCGTAGAGGGAGCTAAGAAACTGATCTTTGTCTCAGGGCAGACTTGGGATCCAAAGTTAGGTGGCGTGGCGCGGGAAAATGCGGGAGAGCAAGCGGAATTTCTTCTCGAAAACATGAAAGCAATCCTCGAAGCGTCAGGTGCAACTATGGAAGATATCGTGAAGGTGACGTTCTATCTGACAAGTATGGAAGATCTTGAAGCAATAGCTCAAGTGCGGTTTAGATACTTCAGAAAGAGTCCTCCATCCTCAACCCTAGTAGAAGTAAGCAACCTCTGGCACCCGGACGTCTTAGGCGAAATAGACGCGTTTGCTGTTGCAGACTCTTGAGAGTCATGAGTATTCTCTAAAGATGGGGAGCCAAGTCAGTCCAAGAACTTGGGTACGCCCTGTTTAGTCCAGGGGCAAAAAATGTCGGAACGTCTCTGTTCGTAGGCACTTCAATAACGTACGGAGCTTTCGCCCCGATCGCTCTTCGAACGGCCTCACTTACTTCCGCCGGAGTCTTCGCGTGAGTCCCCTTTGCTCCGTAGGATTCTGCCATCTTGACAAAGTCAGGATTATAGAGCGTGTCCGAGCCTCCGCCTTTTTTCGAAAACGAACCCCAAGGGTGCGCCCTGTGATAGAGATCCAATTCCGCCTTTCTCTCCAGGTTGGGACCGTAGTTGTTGAAAATGATCCAAATAGCCGCCAGATCGTTCTCTACCGCGGTGGCGAGCGCGTAATTGATCATCAAGAATGCGCCATCTCCAATTAGGGCAATGCAGGGCCGATTCGGGTAGAGCAATTTTCCGGTAAGAACCGCGACCCCTCCCCATCCCATCTGAAACATGCCACCGTTGATGTACCAGGACTTTGGTTCAACGATTTTCAAGTACCCCTGCCCATTTTGGATCATTTCGCCAATGTCGTTGAAAAATAACGTATCATCTGGCACAGCTTTCCTTATTTCATAAAGCAGTCTTGCCGGATGCATCGGCATCACATCAGACAACAGGTCTTTTGACAGCGTTTTTTCCCAATCGGCTTTTCTCTGCGTCACGCTTTGCACCCAGTCGCTGACTCTTTTTCGTTGCTCTTCTTTTTCGCGCTGCGAAATTTGTTCCATTGATTTCAGTAAATCTTCGAGAGAAGCTTTTGCGTCGCCGACTATTCCCACCTCCACCTGATAGTTTCTGCCGATTTCGGACTCATCTATATCGATCTGAATCAGCTTTGATGGAGGTATGCCGAAGACGACATTTTGTCTCCAGTTTATCGTCTCCCAATCCGTGAACCTGCACCCAATCCCGAGGATGACATCCGCTTCCTTCGCGCTCTGGTTCGCCGCTCCAGAACCAGCGCGTCCAATTTGCCCTAAACTTAGGGGGTCGTTATCAGAAACTGCTCCCTTCGCCATGAGGCTCGTCACAATGGGGATGCGGTACCTCGCAGTGAGCAGGAGGATCTCCGGTAAGGCTTCCGACGTCATTGCTCCGCCTCCCACCACGATGAGGGGCCTTTGCGCGGAGAGCAACAATTGAGCTGCCTTTTCGATTTCTCTGCTATCTCCTCTTGTTCTCCTGACTGGCTTTAGCCAATTCGGGTCAGGGACATCAAAGGCAAACTCGCTTAGTTGAATATCCCAGGGCAATTGAACAAGAACTGGTCCGGGACGTCCCGTAGTCGCGGTTTTGAGGGCCCTAGAAAGCACATCCAGCGTGTTCTCAGGTCTAACGACAAGCCACGCCCTCTTCACTATGGGGCGAAACACCGATGTAGTATCCTCGCTCTGATGGTAGTAAACCTCCTCGTATCCCCCTTTGTCAAAATATTGAGTCGGACCTGCTCCTGCAATCAGAACGACAGCCGAAGAATCATGCATGGCGTTAGTGACAGCGCACACAGTGTTCAAGACTCCTGGCCCCTTGGTCACGATCACCGGTGCAACCTTGTGCTTTAATCTGTAGTAGGCATCTGCCATCTGCACTGCAGCGGCCTCGTGCTTAGGCTGGATTCCCTTTAATTGAGGCTTCTCAATTAGGGCATCCAGAAGGGGCCACACGGTCGCTCCAATATAACCAAAATAATGCTCGACTCCCTCGTTGACTAAGTACTGAGCTACTGCGTCCACCACGCGCATTTTTTTCTCTCGACAGGCGCGGAGTGACTTTTTGATTTAAACGTTCTTGTCTTTTCTAAATTTCTTCGTTAAACGAATCGAACTCAGCGGAAAATATACCTAAACTAGTTTCACTTGTATTCCGGAAAAAGTTCCGGTTAATCTGACTAGTCTTTACTTGAAATGGATTCAGGGGATTCTTGAAAGAATTCGAGGGTTACCCCGTCAGGATCGACTAAGTACACAAATTTAATGCCTTTGAGCGGTCCATCATTAACCGTGGACGGTTCGGAGTTGAAATGCACCGTTTTCTTGAATTCACTGAAAGCTCTTTCAATATCCGGGACTCGGAAGGCAATGTGCATGCTTCCGGTATCGCAGTTTCGTCTGTCGTAGGCTCGCCCTTCTGGCTCGAGGTACTGCAATAGCTCTATCATCGTACCATCGCCCGCTTTGAGCATAGCACTGCGCAATTTCGCTCCTTCCACGTTGAGACTTCTGTCCAGATCCTTCCCGGAGTACTGCAGAGGGGAAAAAAGCAAACGAAACCCAAGTTGTTTGTAAAAATCTATGGACCTCTCCAAATTGGAGACGGTTACACCCATGTGATGCACCCCCACAGAAGTTTGCTGATCGATCAAAGCACCGAGAATTTCGCGAGTAAATATTTAACCTTGATTTACTTTTTCCAAAACTATTATCTACCTCAGCAGATTCGCACAAAAAATCAATGTCGGAAAGTTGGTATCCATCCATTTGGGGACAAGAGGATGAGGTGGGTGCTCTAAATTATGTTACGAAGAACAAGGTCGTGGAAGCAGCTAGACTCGTCAAGACTGGAAAGATCTACAATCTGGGTCAGTTGCTCGAAGATGGAATCTCCGTTCATTCGTACCATGGACCCTTCGTTTATTCTACTTACAGGAGGCATATAGACGCCATTCGGCTGTACAAGCTCAAAAATCAATTCGGCGCGATGAACGTACGAATGGAAATGGCCGACCACACGGGAACTCATCTGGACGGCTTGAATCACATTTCGATAAGTGACAAGGTGTACAATGGGAGAATCTCCGACGAAATCATTGGAACTTTTGGAACGTCTCACTTGGGCATGGAGAAGACCCCTCCCATTTTCACTCGGGGGATCTTGATCGATGTAGCTTCTTTGCGGGGCGTGTTGAGGTTAGAAAAAGACCATCTGATTTCAAAAGAGGAGATCAAAGAATGCTTAGAAAAAACTAATCTAGAAATTACAAAAGGGGATACGGTTCTCATACGAACTGGATGGAGCCAGTTGTGGATGAAGGACAACAAACAATATTCTGAGGAGTGTCCCGGGATAGGAATGGCCGCAGGGCAGTGGCTTTCTGAAAAAGGAGCCGCTGTAATCGGATCGGACAACTGGCTGGTCGAAAGAAGTGAACCTGAGGTACCCGGCGAATCCTTTTCAGTCCACCAATATCTGATTACAAAACACGGCGTTCGCCTCTTGGAAAATATGCAGTTGGAAGAGCTCGATCGAGATCAAGTTGCGGAATTTCTCTTTGTGTGTTTGCCACTGCAAATCAAGGGTGCGACGGGTTCGACAGTCCGACCGATAGCGATTGTTTAGCTACGCGAATTTTTTTTGAAGGCCCAGAGAGGGGCCCCCTAGGGTCGATCGCAAGCGGGGGGAGCAATGTCGCAGCCTGCACTTCTTTCAAACGAAGCTAAATGGATTTACAATTCTAACTCTATGAAATAAAACTCCAAACAAAATTCATAATTTCAAATGTGATTCACATTGAAAATCAGCTAGGTCCTACTCCTAAACACAATTGCTATTTTGAACGATTGGCAAAAGTAAATAAGCTCTAAAGTTTTGCAAGCCATCTTATCGACTGTCGCCAGAACTTTACATAATTGGAACTCGTAACAAAGCTTCCTCCCCAGTGAAGATCACAGTCTGACGCGAAAGCCATAGTCCTCCCTTTGCCAAAACTTCCGACCACCATAATCGGATCATTTCCATATGTAGCTAGGATCGTTGAATCTGGTTTGTCTTTGATTTGGTTGTAGCCCAGAAAGTAATGATCCTGCTTGCGATCCAGATTGGACAAGGTCGAATGATCATGATTAGAAAACAAGAGTGAAAAGCCTTCGGGGACTTCCACCCGATCATCTCCGTCTTTGATGACGACTGGCAGAGCTTCTTCGACTGGCGTACCATGGTAACGCGCAATACCACGGAAACCACCAAAGGACCAGTATCCTCCGATCATTACGAGACCTCCTCCATTCCGGACGTACTCGCGAATCAGCTTGTGTCGATTAGGCACTCGCGAGCCGTGCATCAATTCCGGCGTTATGAGGAGAGTATCACTCCCCACATCACTGAGGACCATCGCATCGTATTTTGAAAGTTCTTCCTGAGAGTTGGGAAAATCACGAGCTATTGCTGTTCCCCAGATTCTTCGGACACTAATCTGTGGATCTTCTCTTAGAGCAACTTCCAGTCTTCCCTCGGTAATTGCTTCGTTGTTGAAAACAAAATCATATCCGACGTGCATGATCGATATTCTGTCAATATTATCGCCAACGTACAAGACGCTAATTTTCTTTGTTGACTCCATGAAAGCGGAGGAGAGAATACGGCGTTTAATGCATTTCTGGGCGCAGCCAAAGACAACCCATTCCAAACGCCCTATATACCTATTCCTCCCTCCTAGGATATAGGATATGTCCAATCACAAGAGAAAGGACGTAGCAAAGAGGATCTCCAGGATTCACGGCCACGTCCACGGCATAATGGAAATGGTAAACGACGACAGATCTTATTCTGAAATAGTTCAGCAGATCTCTGCGGTGAAGGCAGCGCTCGACAGTACAATCGCCGTCATAGTCGAAGATCTCGTAGAAGACTGTGTTTCAAAATTGGGTAAAAGAGATCAGGGTATGAACCAGACC
>JAPCJV010000116.1 GCA_027886785.1 Nitrososphaerota archaeon
AATGGATTTCACGATTCTTTGGTTAATATCTTTGTCCAGTTTTTCAAGATCCTTCGCAAAAATTGCGGTCGCTCTAAGCTCATAGTTTCTTCTTCGATCTGAGCTCACGCTTCAATTGCTCCCACGGAACCGTTCTTTCCAATAGAAGCTTTCTATCTTTGGTACTGAGGAGAGTATTCGACATCTCTAATTGAGTGGATAGCAGAACAAAATATCACTCTTAAGTCTTCTTCAACAGCGTTCAATTGTAAGAAGGTGCGAAACTTTGCGCTATTGGCGGCATTTGATATACGCTCGGAAGAAAACACGCACTCGAGGTTTTCAACCACGGGCTGAGAAAAGCCCCCCGGGAAATGGCTTGGTAAATTTGAAAATTCTAAAACTTCGATTGAAAAAAGACAAGAAATCAATTGGCGATTCATGAAGACCTAGGGCCCACTAGGGGGGATACCAAGCGGAGGAGTTATGAAATCGGCGTTCGCAAAATAGACTTTCTCTTGATGACGGAAGCAAGCGCGTCGAAATCAGGATCTTCTGAAACGATAAACTCCACATTGGCATTCAAACCTGAGGCTGCGTGTATCGAGTCTCTTGGATTCAGATGATATTTTTTGAGTAGGCTCAAAGCGGAGTTCAATATGTCCAGCCGAACCTCCAATATCTGAAGACCCGGCATATTGAGAAATATTTCTCCAGCGATTATCCCGTCCGATTCGCCTCTTTGTTTTTTGACTGCCCAGACCAGTTCGTCGAAAGAAAGTGCCGAAGTTACCGCCTTAATCCTTCCGGCTTGAACGTGGCGGATGATAGAACGTGATTTCTCCCCGAGAGCTTTTCGATTGAGTGCCGAATACACGAATACATTCGCGTCGAGGTAGATCATCACAGTCTTTTTTCTAACTCCTCCTCGTACAAATGTGGAGAAAGCTTACTCACAGATCGTCCGCGTTTTGCGATTCTCTCGAATTCATCGGCGGCATTCGGCATCTTTTTTTTCTCTAATACAACTCTCTCATTTTCAAGCCTGACTATCACTTTCGTGCCGGGGCTGATTTTTAACGCGCTTCGAAAAACCCTGGGAATGACGACCTGTCCCTTTGGGCCCACCTTCATTTCTTCCTCGACTAACATGTATTACTCTGAGTAAGCTCTTTGTATAACACTGCTTTATACATTTTTAGCGTTCCCGTGGATTCAAATTTACGAAATCCCCCCAGCCATAACCCAACGGAATTCCAACAAAACCATTCAAAAATTGTAAGAATTACTTAATAGTTACAAAAAGTCGTATCCTATATGAAGGGCCCCCCTACGGGGTTTCGCAAGCGGGGGGGAGGATTTTTCTCGAAAAGGGAAAAAAATCAAATGTAGAGAACAAAAACCAAGACTAGTGCAAATAGCGCTCCTGCAGGCCACGCAACATTGTACCCAGCGCTTGTAACGATTGCAGAAAACAGGACAGGTGCAACAAACCCTCCGAGAAGGGATATGCTATCAGTCCAGGCGACCGTGACCGATTCATACTCGTTCCTGATCGATTTGCCAATTTGTCTTGCCTTCGTAAGCCCTATGGTATAGCCGGTACTCGCACCGATTGCGACCAGAATAGAGGATAAGATGCCTACGTTAGCGGTCCCAAATGTGGTAACCGCGACTCCGCCTGCTACCATGATTGAAGAGAATAGCATCCACATTTTTAGTCTCCCGGTCCGATCGTAGTATCTCCCAATGAATGGGGCTGTAAAAGCGAATAGTGGCCCGACACCTCCGATCAAACCAGCCTCGCCCGGCGGAAGCCTGGCTTCAGTTTCCAGAAAGTAAACTAGAAAATTGGAGGTAATGTTTGAGCTCGCACCAATTCCAAAGAGTGAAATTGTCAGTAACGAAATTTGTCTGTTAGAGAAGGCTAACCTCAGATCACCGATTGACAATTTAAAGTTCTGCAGTCCAGTTTCGAGCCTGGGGAGCGAAATGACCATCAATATCCCGAGTCCGGCAGAAAGAAGTCCTCCCAACAAGAGGCTCCACCTCCATCCCAGTATCGAGCCAAGGATCGCCCAACCCGCTAAACCAATAACGCTGCCCAAGTTATACGAAAGGCTATTCCACCCGATCGCAGCTCCTTCAGATCCGCTTTTGAAGTAGCGAGTTAGAATAACGATTACCGGGGGGAACGCGCCCCCGATTCCAACTCCTACTGCAAATCTCGTTACGAGAAAAATCGAGAAATCCGTAGTTATCGAGCCCAGGATGGATGACGCTGCGCAAAGAAACATCATATACGCGATCGCATTTCTCGCTCCGATCCGTGCTTCCAGTATTCCCCCTGGAATTTCTGCAATACAAATGCCTAGAAACATCAGAGAACTGGCAAGTCCGAGTCCCTCGACTCCCCGTCCAAAGTCCGGACCGATAAGAGAGAAAAGCGCCGCTAGATTGGATTGTAAAACGGAAATCAAAAAATTAGAAGCAAGGATTATCACAATGCGTGAGCGATTTGTCAAGAATAATCTAAGAGCCATAGCATCCGATTTTTCTTCGTCTCTACCTCATCCACTGTATAAGAAGTAACCCGATGTCCCGTGAAGATTTTGGTCCCCTATTATTTTGAACCGATAGTTGGCTCGTAAACGCGTTCGGATTGGATGCGATTAGAATACCCACAGTATTCGGATAGTTCTTTTCTGTTCGACTGTATCGGTTGAGGAAAAAAGATTCCTCCTTTGAAAAATTAGTCGGTCGTAGCTTTCCGAAGGTTCGGCTACTATGACGATCATAGCAACTAGTAGAGAACCGCTTATGAGGTCTCACTAATGGGCGGAGTAGTCAACTGACTAGTCATGCAAAGCTAGACTTACTTAAGGGATATTTTTCCGGGCCAATTCTTTTTATCCTTATCTTCGCAGTTCTGTCTACGAATTGTCTTCCCATACAAAAAAAATTACAAAGCTTCCGTTGAAAGCTTACAAAAAGTGCTGAAACGAATATGGGAGACCTAGGGGCACCCTAGATGTGATCGTAAGCGGGAGGAGCAGAGTTCGTAATCTGCATTATACAAATTAGATTGTATAACACATATTTTCATCATTGGTTTATTATGTTATTTCATGCCCGATCGCGCAACGGTACATAATTTCGTACCGTTCAGCTTGAAACGAGCTCTGTTTCTCCTTGCCGAGATCGGGGATTGCATTACTTAACATCGCTTCCAGTACGTTTAGAGTCATTACCAGATTATAGTCCAAGTCAGTCCTACGATCTTTCAGGCTAGCCCTCACCAAAGCGTGCGCCGCCAATTTGGGGACATCAAGCAGGGGGAGGCCCTTCTTCCTTTCCTTCCACCATCATTTCAAATGAATGTTGGATGTAGTAGCGCTCATAAAGGGAAACATGCTGTTCATCACTTAAATTCATAAGATATTCGTGGACTCGCTGGGCCGCGTTTCTACCCGACCCCATCGCCTTCACCACGAGCGTTTCGCCGGTTGTCACATCACCTGCAGCGAAGACCCCGCGCATCGAAGTCTTGAAGTGATCGTCTACAGCAATCGAGTCCTTGTTGCCAAGTTCCAAGCCCTCATTTTTCTGGAGAAACGAGTTTGGCCCTCTACCCACGGCTAGGAGGACAGCGGAACACTTCATCTCAAATTCCATTCCCGGAATCGATTCTGGAGTCTTCCTCCCGGTAGAATCGGGTTCGCCGAGTTGCATAGTATCCATCGTTGTAGATACGAGTTTTCCGTCTTTTCCGTTGTATTGCTTTGGATTGGTAAGAAATTGGAATTCTATTCCTTCTTCCTTCGCTTCGTCCACCATTATAGGATCCGAGTTTGCTTCGCTTTCCGACCGCCGGTAGACTATTGTCACATTTCCACCATGCGTGAGCCTCTTTGCCACGCGTGCATCATCTAACGCTGTATCTCCCGCTCCGATTACCAACACATCGTTTCCGAGTTCATACTTTGGATTCCTTGGATAATTTTCTACTCCCTTACCGAAGACATCTTGAAGGAAGCCATATCCATCGTACACTCCCGCCAGATCGATTCCTGGAGTCCCGAGCTTATTCACGTCTTTTGAACCCGTTGTAATTAGTATTGCGTCGGAACCCTCGGAAAACAAGTCATCTAGCGTAACGTCTTGTCCTACTCGCACACCCGTGTTGATTTCTACTTTTTCTCCTTGGATTCTCTCTATCTCATACTGTAAGATTTCCTTGGGAAGATGATAGTCTGGGATACCATATTTTGGGGTACCGCCGGAATAAGGCAGCTCTTCGTAAATCGTAACAGCGTGCCCATATCTTCTTAGTAGAGAAGCTGCTGCAAGCCCGGTTGGCCCCGCCCCAATGATTGAGACGTGCTTGCCGGTTTCAGGCAGCGTTGCCGGATCGGACTGTGTGTATCCGTTCATTTCCCAGTCGGAGCAAAACCTCTGAATCATTCCAATCGAAATGGCTTGTCCTTCCCACCTCATCACGCAAGCATTTTCACAAAGGGTTTGGAGTTGCGGGCAGCACCTTGCCGTGACCCCTGGGAGAGCGTTGGTTTCTCGTATTCTAGTAAATGCAGTTTTGAAATCTCCCCGTGAAACGGACTCGCACATTCCTCGTACGTCCATTTGCACGGGGCATGCATCCATACATACAGGAGTTCCACAAAGAAGGCACCGTTGTGCTTCCTGAATAACTTCGAGTCTGGTGTATGGGATTTGCACCTCTGAAAAATCCTTTTTTCGTTCCTCAGGATTCTTCTTGGGAAACGGGAACGGACCTACGCGATTTGGAGTAACTTCAGCACTCATTTATTCTCATCACTTACGTAGGATTAAAGACAAATTTCACCGCGTAGTGTACATCAGGTAAGTCGAAGCGGTTAGCTGCAATCCAACTTCGGCTAACTCATCCTGATACAATTCGAGGTGGTATCCATTTTTGCCTAATCCGTAAATTTCTCCGACTGCAACACCTCTGTGTTTCTTCAATTGGTGCATCGTTGCTTCGTCCACCTGATCAATGTGGGAAAAAGGAAAATTTACGAGCCTGGTGATGTATTTGGGACCTGAAAATGAATCTTTCGATAAAGTTCCATCAGGTCTGACTTCTCCAATCGAATAGAAATTATTTCCGTGGAAAAAAATGTGATTTCTAATTTTCAAATTCAATCTCCCATTCAACATACCCGTTGAAACTGCCTCGTCACCATGGGTAAATTTTTTCGCAAGGAAGCAAAACATCGAGAACGGACGCCTCTCCCCATCTACGTTATTAGTTAAAGTCCAGACTCGATTGATTTCTCCTCCTACCTCTCTCAGTTCGTAGATCCCCCTTCCCATTTTTTTGAGATTTGCTTTTTCCTTTTCGTTTTCCATAATTCTTGCTGAGACCGAGTCAGGATGAATAACCGTATAATCGACTTTTAGTGCCAAATCAGTTCTGAAACAAAGGTCTAGAGTGACTCAAAAAAGAGATCGCCTTGTTCTTACCGTCCGCCTCCGCGCTAAGGAGCAAATCACCCATACGCAGAAATCAGAGGCGGCTTGGACTCATCGCTTGGCTTGAGCGAGTAGATTTCTTTAACTTCCAATGTCCATATTCTTCGGGGCGAATGGTTGAAGCCGAATTCCTTCAGCTTTTGACTTCCCTCTTTGATTAAGCTTTCATCAGTAACCTCCAGAACATCTCCCTTGAGTTGAAATCCTCCCATCGTTTCATGATCTATGATGGCCACCGTGACCTTGTTCCAGGCCTTGAGATTATCGAGGGTCTTACTTTGGAAAGAATCTCCAAAGAGGAGCTTCTCATTCCCAACTATGTCCAAAACAAATCTAGGTGAAATGTTCGGGACACCCTTAGCGTCTACACTTCCCACAAAGACCACATTACCAGCTTTTATGATCAACCTTTCTACTTCTTCGGATAGCTGAACCAAGTGAACAACAACCGGAGTCAAACAAGAAACCATTTAGCGTTTGCTCTATTCTCTTTGGCATTACTTTTCTACTACTCTGATAGTAGACGACTGATCCCGATTGTTGCGTATTTTATGACATGTCGATTCTGCGAGAATCGACCAGCCAAATCCAAAGTACATCAACCCATTCTCGAAAATAATGAATCATCCACAAAGTTTCGTTATTCCAATTCAAGTGGAGGAGAAACAATCTGTTCCAAAAAAAGTTCAGCAGATGAGGCTAATTTGTTTGAGACAGACGATGACTTTGCTACACA